>JBARDR010000172.1:0-1597 GCA_049795335.1 Gelidibacter sp.
TTGGATGGAATGTTTGCGCTTAGCATACATGACAAGACCAAAAATAAAGTTTTCATTGCTAGGGATTTTTTTGGAGAAAAACCTTTATATTACACAAAGACAGCAACAGATTTTATTTATGGTTCCGAATTAAAATCAATTGTGAGCAACCTTCCTAAAAAGCCTGACATTTCAAAAGAAGCTTTAAATCTTTATTTTAGATTAACTTACATCCCTGCTCCTTATTCAATATATCAGGATGTTTTTAAATTATCAAGTAGTCATTATATTGATTTTGATCTAGATACTGATAAGTTCTCTATCCATGAAATTGAAAACCTCAAACCTATTGAGAAGAAAGAAATTTCATTTGATGCCGCAAAAAAGGAAGTTTACAATCAGGTTATGGAAAGTGTGGAAAGTAGATCGGTCGCCGATGTATCTTTAGGGACTTTTTTATCTGGTGGTGTAGATTCCTCAGTTATCACACATTGTTTAGCTGAAGTTTCTAATGAAAAAATTGAAACATTTTCGATTGGATTTGAAAGGAAAGATTATGACGAAACTGACAAATCCCAGGTTGTGGCGAAACTCATCAATAGCAATCATCATGAATTCATTGTTAAAGAGGAGGATTTTAAAAATGGTATCGATGAGATTTTATTGAATTTTGATGAGCCATTTGCCGACTCTTCTGCCCTACCAACATATCTGGTATCAAAACACGCAAGTGATTACGTTAAAGTTGCTTTAACTGGTGATGGTGGCGATGAAGTGTTTGGAGGTTATAATAAGTATTATATGGGCAAATTAAACAATAAGTATACTTCCATGGTTCCCGAAGCGGCGCATGAAAAAATTCTAAAATTATCAACTGGATTATTAAACACAAAAGATGACAATAGAGGTAAACGCTTTAGATTAAACCGATTATTAAAGGCTATCAATTATGATGGTAATCAATATTGGAATATTATCTCGCTAGCCTTCACGGATTCAGAAAAAATGCAATTACTGAAATCGAATAAAATTATTGAAGACACCTTCTCAGAATTTAAAATATTACTTAATCAGCCAAATCCTAAAAGCTTGACCGATTTTAGAATGGTGGACAAAAACATTAGTTTGGAAGGCGACATGTTGGTCAAAGTCGATAGAACGAGTATGCTTAATTCTCTAGAATGTAGAGCTCCGTTTCTCAATAAAGCAATATGGAATTTAGCGAACTCATTACCCGAAAGTTATCTCTTAAAGGGTTGGAATAAAAAATACATACTTAAAGAAGCATTTGCAGACAAATTTTCTCCTGGTTTTTTAGATAAATCGAAACAAGGATTTGGTGTTCCTGTTGGAGACTGGCTTAGAGGAAGTTTAAGACCTGAACTCAAGTCTTATATTGAACCAAAACTTTTGGAGTCTCAGGGTATTTTTAATGATGAATATATTTGTACTTTGGTCAATAGACATATTTCTGGGAAAGAAGATAAAAGTATGCAAGTATGGTGCTTTTATACGTTTCAAAAATGGTATTTTAACACCTATTTAATGCTTAATTAACAATGAAAAAAATTATACGTGTTGCTACAATTCCAGGTTCTTTATGGGCTTTATTAAAAGG
>JBARDR010000173.1:0-8634 GCA_049795335.1 Gelidibacter sp.
AGTGTACAATGATGTACCATCTGTTACTTGTTGCTGAAATGACAAGCTATAATTTTGGTTAAACCCACCATCATAGAATTTATCAAGATTATCATACGCTCTTAATGTTTCTTGCTCATTATTCCAATTTGTTACCGTTTGTCCTGCAATTTTTGGACCCCAACTCAATTTAGATTTTGGATCAAAAACACCTTCAGTACCCTGACCAAATGCAGTTTGCGTGTCTGGCTTAATAAATAATCTTTCAAAACCTGTTGTAGCAGAAAAAGTAATACCTAAACCTTTTCTTGCCTTACCTGTTTTAGTGGTAATTAATATAACACCATTACCTGCACGTGAGCCGTATAATGCTGCTGCAGAAGCGCCTTTTAATACCGTCATGGTTTCAATATCATCTGGATTTAAATCTCCCAAACCATTACCCATATCTTGTGATGGGTTAAAGAAGTCTGTATTATCAGCTCCTGTAAAGTTGTCCATAGGAATTCCGTCCACAACTATCAATGGTTGGTTGTCACCTGTGAGTGAGCTATTACCCCTAAGAACGATTTTTGAAGAACTAGCAGGACCATTACTTCCTTTAATAACCTGAATACCCGCAATTTTACCAGATAATGCGTTGGCTACGTTGCTCTCTCTTGCTTCTGTTATGGCTTCACCCTTAACTTCCTGAACGGCATATCCTAAAGATTTACGTTCTCTTTTAATACCAAGAGCGGTTACGACCACTTCGTCCAATTGACTCACATCTTCTACCAGAGAAACGTTGATCACGGATTTACCGTTAACAGCAATTTCCTGAGAAGTAAAACCAACATAGGAGAATTGAAGAGTACCCTCAGTAGTTGACAAGTCAATACTGTAATTACCATCAAAATCTGTAGTGACTCCTTTGCTAGTTCCTTTTACTACCACACTAACTCCCGGAAGTCCTAAGCTGCTTGCAGCATCTACAACAACTCCCGTTACCGTTGTTTGAGCCTGCATACCATATGTGCATAGAATCCCAAACACAAACAGTAATTTAAGTACTTTTTTTGTCATAATTTTATTTAAGTTTTATTTGATCCTATAAAAAAAACTAAAAAACCAAACAATACTAAATATTTTCGACTAACGACATTAATGGAGAGGAGTTGGTTAACATATAACCTTATAGTAGGCACCAAATGAGGACATTTGGAAGGGATAGACATTAAATTATGGTTAAATATTAGGTAAGCCAACGTTACCATTTCAAGAATAAAATGATGTTCCTGCATATGTCATAAGCTGGGTAAACCCAACTCCAACTTTTGATTTTGCATCAATGAGCCAAGGTCCTGAATATCTATTTAGATAATCTAAAAACCACAACATCCCGTGACGAAATTTCAATGATTACTTTCCTATTGGCAACCACTTTTCCATAGATCATTGATTTTATAGTCGCCATAAATATCCTTGATTATAATTTTTGACCAATCCGCCTCATAGGTTTTTTTCGTCGTGTCTCGGTTGAAAAACAGATAGCGATATCGCCATTAGACCATGGTTTTTGCCATATTTCAAAATTACCGAAGTCTTCAATCTTAAAACCGTGCTTGCCCAAAGCATCTTAATTTATAGCAATCAACATTAAAGGCGCAGCCAACATGCACCAGATACTAAAGTGTAACAGTTTCGTTAACGCCGTCTCATTGAAAACTGTTCCAACTATTCCATCCCATGGGAGGCGGCATTGCCAAACCTTTAAATTTCATATTATTCATTACTGGTAGAAAAAGTAGACGCAGGCAAACGCGATTCATTAATTAAATTCCCATCGGAATAAGACGTATAGCCATACTTTATATATCTCGGATTTTCAATTTCCGGAGACCAAACGACCAACGTATTATTGACGATTTTAGATTTTGCAGGAACAAAACTCCTGTCAGAGCCAGCAATAAACACATCTTTTACTGCCTCATTATCTGTAGTTTTCAAACCTTCACCATGCTTAAAATGGACTTCCAGAGTACTGCCCTTCACGTTGACAAAATCTAAGAGCGGTCCAGAAAAAACGACATTCACATCATAATCCTTATGAAGCGCAATCTTTGAAAGGCGATTCCCAACTACCCATTTCTTTCTGGGATGTACATCGATTTTATTGCCGACATCATAAGACACCGCCATTCCTGTATTTGGGATCTCTATCAATCGGCGTTGTGAATCCCTAAATAGCCCCCAATTATATCTATCAATACTGCTCAATTGCACATAATAAAATGGCAACTCGGCATTTTTGAAATGAGTACGCCAATCGTTCACCAACATCTTAAATAAGCTGGAATGGAGTTGAACCTGTTCGGCATTCGATTCACCTTGATACCAGATTACACCTTTGATAGTGTAATTGGTAAGCGGCAAAATTCCTGCATCGAACAAAATAGTCGGCTGATACGGATGTCTGGCTTTTATTTTAGATTTAGGATGATCTTCCATATTCAGTTCAATTCGTTCCCGCACCCACGTATCCACCATCGGATTTAAGCGGGTATCATTCAACAAATCCACCGTTTCGTGGGTTTGCTCCATGGATTCCCGACTGATCCAACTTTGGATAGGCGAACCGCCAATCGCATTATTAATAATACCAACGGGCACGTTTAATTTTTTCTGAAGATTATAAGCGAAAGCATAAGCTACTGCAGAAAAATCGCCGAGATCTGCTGAAGTTGTAGATTTCCATCCAGAATTTTCAAAATAAGACTTGGCATTAGAATTTTGAAGCTCCTCATTCGTAAATTTTTGGCCCGATAAAGTTTTCCCTGTCATAGAAAACAAAAACACATACGGATGAACAGAATCTTTTAAAACGGTCGCTGCACTTTCCATATCACGTACTTTCCACCCCATATTGGACTGTCCCGAAGCCAACCAAACTTCACCAACATAGACCTTGTTTATTGCAATGGAGTTCTTAGCCGTTGCGAATTTCAATGCATACGGACCGCCAGCGGACATGGGTGGAAACTCAACTTTCCAATTTCCATTGAAATCCGCTTTTACCTTTTGGGTCTTCTTGTTAAATTGAACGGTAACCACGTCATTATAATTGGCCGTACCATTAAAACGAATGGGCTCATTTCGTTGCAGCACCATGTTTTCGCCATAAAGGATGGACAGTTTCAAACCGCCGTAATTTCCAGTGATGGCACTATACACTTTATCCGCAATAATTTTAGCGCCTTCTTGGGTTGGGTGTAAATTATCAGGGAAATATTCAGGAAAACGGTACAAAGGTTCATGTAAATCAATGACTTCTACCTGTGCTTTTTGAGCGATGACTTCTATTTTGGATTGAATCTCTTTAAAGTTTTCGCGCATGCCTTCTTCAAACCAATGATGACCAGAAAAAGTAGGTGTCATTTTGCAGATGATCACTTTTGGTTTTGACGGCAGATTCTTATAAATCGCAATCATATCCAAATAATCCTGCTCAAATTTGTCTTTATGTTTTGGCCAATTGTCATTGCCTTGGTCATTAAGCCCCAAATGAATGATAACGATATTGGGTTCAAATTCTTGGGAATTTTCAAATTTAGTTTGGTTCCAATATGATTTAAATCCGTTTTTGAGCATGGTAGCTCCAGAAACCCCAAAATTTTCAACTTCATAATTTGAACCTAACCTGTTTTGAAGTTGCTGCGGATAAGAAGTCCCTTCTCTATCTTCAATCCCAGCGCCTAAAGTGACGCTATCGCCAACACAGGCAACTTTTACGGTTTGAGAAACCATTGCAAAGGACAAAAGAAATACCAAAGCACTAAGAATACTTTTGCTGTTTTTTAAAGTTGACTTCATTTTAATTTCATTAAATTATAAATTGATTGCCCTCTACATATCCCACGATCCAAATGACCACATAAGGTGCAATCAGCGTGGTCAGGATACCGTTGACACACATCGCCAATCCGCTATATGCACCAGGCAAATGCCCTTCTTCGATAGCGCGTGCCGTTCCGATACCGTGGGCTGCAGTTCCTAAGGCAGTGCCCATAGCCGTTTTGCTTTTGATGTCGAGCGCTTTTAAAAAAGCGGGACCAAAGGCATTTCCAAAAATTCCCACAGCAATTACAACGCCTGCCGTTATGGAGGGAATGCCATGAGTGATTTTCGTGATTTCAATGGCTATCGGGGTCGTGACAGATATTGGAATCATAGACCTAATGAGCACATCGGGCGCATTCATGAAAACCGCAATGAAGGAAACGGACAAAATACTGACCATTCCCCCACAACCAACGGCTAATAAAAAAGGATAGCTATTGTGTTTTATCAATTGAAATTTCTCAAAAAACAAAACGCCAAGCGCCACGATGGCCGGACCTAAAAAGAAGCTTAAATACTTACCGCCTTTATTATAATCCGTAAAACTGACATCAAACACCACCAGAAATAAAATAATAAGTGCACTGGCGATTAAAACAGGATTGAACAGCACAAATTTTATCTTTTTCCTTAGCGCAAGCGCACTAAGAAAAGCAATGAAAGTAATGCCGATTCCAAAAATTGGAAGCTTAAAGAACTCAGTCATTCTTCTCAAATTTTTGTTGCACGACTGCAGTTATATAAAGCGTAATTAAAGTACTAACAACAGCTGCAACCGTAAGAACAATCCAATGTGCTTTTATAAAATCAAAATACGCTAGGAGTCCAACGCCAAAGGGAACAAAAAACAACATCAAATACTGTATCAGCTTATCCGAAGCTGGCTTTACATCCTGAAGTTTGATCAACTTTAATTTTAGCGCAAGAAAAATAAAAATCATGCCCAACATATTTCCGGGAACGGGAATTTGTATAAAGTAAACGGTTAATTCTCCCAAGCCAAGGAATAAAAAAATATACAGAAACGCTTTGAGCATTTTTAAATTCCGGAGGAATAGACTCATGGATTTATGATATTATCAAAAGGTTATTTTTCTTAAAAATACTATGACGTAGGCTTATGACGAAAGACAAAATAGAGTTTCTGAGAATTCCGTTTTAAAAGTACATGAAGCCATACGTTTTATGTTGTTCCGTCTTAATTCAAACTTTAAAATTACATGATTTTACTTAAAATCTAGCCATTAGCTTTATCAAGAATCAATTATTTCTTTCGATGTTATTTATAAAAGTCTGTGCCATCGGTCAACCCATCTGAAGAAAAGCTTATTTGGTCTTGCTCAAAAAACACCCTTTGTTCCGCCCTTACTAAAAATAAATGCTAAAACTAGGATTAGTAATATTCTTTTCATCATAAAAAAAGCGTGCTTAATTCATGTTAAGGAATAATTCTTCAATAGTTTGATCAAAAAGAAAGAGCCTTCAGAAAAATTCCCTAGGCCCTCTTTTAATTATAAATTTATTTTTTCGATTTCTTATAAACGTCTTTGCCATCGGTCAACCAGTCTAAAGAAAAGTATACAAACGGATTCTTGGTGTACTCATCTTGTTCAAAGAACAATCCAATATCGCCATTGTCGAGAATCGTCATGTCTGAATAGGCTGACGGACCTTCGTAAATCGTTTTACCTTCGGACCATGTTACGCCTTCATCATAACTAATGCGAACAGTCATATTAACGCGTCCCTTTTCAGATTTGGCATTCGAAAAAAGAAGCCTGTTTTTATCATAACCATCTTTAGTATCGGTATATCGAATGATACTGGCATTGCATCCTGGGTCAATTAATTCTGGTGCTGGTGTGGTCGTCCATGTTTTTCCTTCGTCCGTAGAGCGATGTACATAACGCATACCTCCTTTATTCACACGGGCATTGATCATCAAAGTGCCGTCAGTAAGCTCAATTACTTTTGATTCATCAGCGGGCTGAATTGGCGCGTCAATAAAATACCATGTTTTTCCGTGGTCATCACTTCCAAATAAATGAAGTCCGCTATTGAGGTTGACCATGGTATGCAATAATTTACCGGAACGTGTTTGAATACCTCTTCCTGAAGTAATGAATTTAAAGTCATTTTTCCATTCAGATTTAGCGATATAAGGTGTAATATCCTCAGGCTGGCTCCATGTTTTACCATTATCGGCACTTTTTACGACATGCAGATAGTAGATATCTTTTTCTGTTTCTAAATTCATGAAATTGTAAAACAAGAAAATTTCCTTGGTCACCTCATCCACGATCATCGATGGATCAGATGCGGATTGTCCGTAAGGAAAATTCACTACGGTTTCGATATTGGACCAAGTTTTCCCATTGTCTGAACTTCTTCTTACAATGATATTGATATCGTTACTATATTTTAAATCGCCACAATTGGGCACACGCTCATCAATAGCTGCAATAACATCGCCATTTGGCGCAGTAACAATGGCAGGAATTCGATAACATTGCACGCCCTCAGTCATGGACGTATTGAACAAATCCTGAAATACCGGAGCACCATCAGTCGTGGTTTTAGTTTGGGTTTTCACACCGCAATTAAATAGGAATACGGCGATTAGTAGTGTGAGTAGTTTATTCATCATTAGTGTATTTATATTTTTTATTATTGGGGCTTCAAATTTCAAATCCTAACTTTTACCTCTTCAGGTTAAGTCTTTATTCTTGATTCTTAAAACGAAGCGGAGTTTGCTGAGTTTTTCGAAGCATCTTTATTCTTCATTCATTCATACATATCATCCACATCGGCATGATGTAGTTCTTCAAAAAAATCAGCGACGTTTTGTGTGACCACTTCCAAAAAGGCTTTTCCTTTTTCTTTGGTTGCCAGCTTAGGATTTCCAACACCAGTATCTTCAGAGACCTGTGTCCATTGGCGCTGTGAGCTGACCCAACCTTCTTTAAGAGCTTTGATTTTAAATGTTTTGGCAGCTCCGTTTCCTGCTTCTTCCAATGGCAATACCAAATTTTGAGCAATGTGCTGCATGGCTGAGGTTTCCAATTCGCCAGCGTGATCGCCAGGTTCGTCAAAAAATTCAGCTGCATTAGCAGTTTGCCACCAATTAAGAGCACACACAAAAACCTTGGGGAATTCAAGAGTTAATTCTCTGATGATTTGTTTGAAATTATTACCGCCATGGGAATTGACAATCACTAATTTTCGAATATTTTGCCCGTCCAACACTTGAACAATATCTCTTAAGACAGCGTATTGCGTGTTTGGGCTCATATTTATACAGAGAGAAATATCCATTTGACCGGTATTAACTCCGAAAGGAATCGTAGGCAATACCACAACTTTAGCATATTTATCCCAGGCTTTTCTGGCCGCCTCAATGGCAACATATTCCGCCTGAAAATTATCTGTAGCGTAGGGCAGATGGTAATTATGCGCTTCCGTAGCGCCCCAAGGCAAGATTGCCACGGTAAAGTTGGTTTCCTTGACAGATTTCCAATTGGTCTCTGCCAATATATAAGACCTGATTGAGTTGATCATAATGCGATGGGTTTATTTTCTATTTTATCAAAAGTTTTCCAGCATTGGTACATGGCCCTTGGCACGTGGAAACAGCCTTTCCATTTACCGCCTTTTAAATCGAGCAATACGTCGCCCTGTCTGTTTAAATAGCCAAACCATTCGCCATTTTCAGGATCTGAAAAATGAGACCAAGCGTACTCATGCACTTTCTCATACCAATCCAGCAGCTCTTTTCGACCCGTATGTTCGTAGGCTTTAGATAATGCCACTAAGGCTTCCAAATGCACCCACCATAGTTTTTGATCCCACTCTAATTGTTGTGGCGGTTTACCCAGCGCATCCAAAAAATAAAAGATACCACCGTATTTTTGGTCCCAACTGTACTCTAAAATGCGTAGAATGGTATCAGTAGCTTTTTCAATAAGTTTATAATTATTACGTCTCACGCCAATATCAATCATGAACCACATGGCTTCAATTCCGTGCCCGGGATTTAGGAGCCGTCCGTTAAAACTATCTTCATGAGTGCCATCAGGACGGACAAATTCATAGATAAGTCCAGAATCTTTATCCAAAAACACATTCATCACTTCATTGATGCTGAAATCGATGGTTTTATTAACTTCGGCTTCATCTAAAACAGACTCCAATTCCAACACCAAATTGGATAATATCATCGGTAGGGAAAAACTTTTTAAAGGGCGTTCCCCTGTGGATTTCTCATAATGACCCTTCGGATTGTCTATCTTTTTTAAAATATTGAGATAGGTCTGTTTGGCCAATTGCTTGATCTCTTCATCGCCAGATGCAAGTGCATATTGACTAAACGCCATGGCCGCAAAACAATCGGAAAAAATATTATAAGGTTGCACTAATGGCTTCCCTTCTTTGGTTGTTGAAAAATAGAAATTCCCATCTTTATCCATCCCGTGCTTGATGATAAAATCGATACCATGTTTCGCTGTTTTCAACCAACGCTCATGTTTTTCAACCGAATTATAAAGCATAGAAAACGTCCACGCTTGTCTGCCTTGGAGCCACATGAATTTATCGGTATCGTATACCGTGCCTTCGGTATCCAAGCAGGTAAAATAACCACCAGATTCTGAATCTATGGAATGATTTTCCCAAAATGGAATAACATCATCCAGAAGTGCTTTTTTATAAAGTGAAGTATATTTCATATATTATAGAATTTCAGAAAATTATTGTCATTTTTACGTGTATATAATTAAC
>JBARDR010000174.1:0-2869 GCA_049795335.1 Gelidibacter sp.
CCTGTAATCAATACCACTTTAGACATGTTCAATTAATAATTAAGATTGAAAAATTAAGAATGCATAATGCGCCAAAAATACAATATAAATAGTGCTGTGAGGATTGAAAAGAAGAAGAAATTTGAACTCGGCAGAGTGAAATTAGCTAATTGAAGATTAGAGATTACGCCTTCGTGGGAATAAAAAAAGGCAAGTTACCTACATCACACCGCTACGACCATTTACCTTTGCTGCGTTCCCGCCCTGGAGGATTCAACAGGAGCTGGTTGTGTAGGACTTGCCAACTGCAAAGATACAATCTTTTACTACTTTTGCAATCATTTTATAAACTGAATTTAATTAAATACCTTGCCAAAAAATTAATACAATCTATGTCTACTACTAAACTTTTTATAATCACTATCTTAAGTCTCGCATTATGGTCCTGTGGCGACAATCCGAATGGTAAAAAAAGTAGTTTCTCAATCACTACCGATGCTAAAAACAATACTATTGCACTTGGGCAAACCCTTAAATTATCGATTGAAAACCCGAAAAACAAGACCATCAGTGGGATTACTTATAAACTAGATGCCAAAGAAATTGCTGCCGATTTTAATGTTAAGGATGTTCGTCTCGGAGAACACACCCTTACGGCAACGGTTACTTATGAAAACACATCTGAAGATGCCGCTACAAAAGTGACAGTTTTAAACGATGCTGCGCCTAAAATTTACAGTTATAGAATTTTGAATGAGTATCCGCATGACATTACCTCCTATACACAAGGTCTCGAGTTTCATGATGGTATTTTATATGAAAGCACCGGCCAATATGGCAAATCCAAGCTGAGGAAAGTGGATTATAGAACGGGAGAAGTTCTTAAAAACATCAATTTGGGCAGTCAATACTTCGGTGAAGGACTGACCATCCTAAACAATAACATTTATCAACTGACCTGGAAAGAAAATATCGGACTTGTCTATGATCTAGATACTTTTGAAAGGACAGGAAGTTTCAATTACGGAAAAAGCAAAGAAGGTTGGGGGTTATGTAACGACGGAAAAGTCATTTATAAGTCAGATGGCACCAATAACATCTGGAAACTCAATCCAACAACACTTGCTGAAGAAGATTATATGCAAGTCTATACCAACACCGGAAAAATCGATAGTTTGAATGAACTGGAATATATCGACGGAAAAATATACGCCAACATCTACCAACGTAACGGTGTTTTAATCATCAATCCAGAAAATGGCGCCGTTGAAGGTGTCATCGACTTTTCTCCGCTTCAAAAACTGGTTACCCAACACCCAAGTTTAGATGTATTAAATGGAATCGCCTATAATCCCGACACCAAAACTATTTTTGTAACCGGGAAAGATTGGGATAAATTGTTTGAAGTTGAAGTGTTTGTAAAATAGGTTCTCTATGAAATGTTTCAATGTTATTTGTCTTCTTTTTGCACTTTCAAGCTTCGACAGTTTAACTGCTCAAGAAAAGAAAACGTATTATTTTAATGAGAAGTCTGACCTCTTAAACGAGACTATTTTCAATGAGCTCGCCAAAGATAAGGAACGCTTTGGGGTCCTTTACGAAGTGGATACAGCATTTATTGCAGTGAGCTACAAAACAATTGTGCGTGGACACCTCGAAAAAGAGGCTTTTGAAAGTTTAAAGTCTACTCTCAAAAATACTTCAAAAGAAGATTTTAACCCCGATGGCTTTATTGTGATTGATTATAATCCAGGAATTTCAACCTGTAACACTTCCAACCAAGGGATTTCAAGTTGGAATATCTATGATAGTGATTATATCAGAAAGCTGAATAAAATACATCCTAGCAATCACTTTTGGATTTACAAAGCTCAAAGTAAAGCAGCTCTCAAATATCATCATTCGCGACGCATAGATTGGATCGAGGATCCAAACGAGATCGTAGAAAAAATGTTTTTCCCCTTCGGACCGATATCATGCTATGGACTCGTCATCATCTCAGAGAATGGCAACTACATTTCTTATCATACAGAATATGGCAAACAAGATGTTTGGAAATTTACCGAAAAACTTCTTGAAGCTTCAAAAGGAGATCATTAAGAAGTATTAATAAAGGAATCTCTGAA
The DNA here is from genome assembly GCA_049795335.1 of Gelidibacter sp. Classification (GTDB taxonomy): domain Bacteria; phylum Bacteroidota; class Bacteroidia; order Flavobacteriales; family Flavobacteriaceae; genus Gelidibacter. The sequence goes on from JBARDR010000174.1 coordinate 2,106, forward strand.
ATATTTTCAGAAAGAAAGAATATCCTTTACTTTTATACATTAATTACCATCTAATGCAAACCTTCGAAATACAGATCATTGTAACCCAAGAGGATCTCGACAGTCTCAACCATGTTAATAATGTCCGTTATGTACAATGGGTACAGGATGTTGCCGAACAGCATTGGCATGCAAAAGCGACGGAGCAAATTCTTTCGGAATATTTCTGGGTCCTTCTCAAACATCATATTGAGTATAAAAACCCAGCTGTTTTGGGGGATGTCATTATCCTTAAAACGTACATCAAAGAATCTGGTGGCGCCACTTGCGTGAGAATGGTAGACATTTATAACAAAAACACCAACAAATTATTGGCTTCTTCAGAAACAACTTGGTGTCTCGTCTCGCAAAAAAACATGAGACCTTCTCGAATTACTGAAGAAATCAAAACCCTATTTAGTTAAATATAGATTAAAATTCTTGTTAAAGTCTCTTAATAGACAACGCTTGAAACCCTAAAATGACTTAATTTGAAGGTAATCAACCTCTAAGCCTAGTGACTAAAACTACTATTCTCTTTTGTCTTTTCGCTACCACGATGTTTTCTCAAAACATCTCTGGAACATTATATGATGCCGAAGCAGCAATTTCTGGTGCCAAAATAATGAACATTACCTCGAAGAGTATTGCATCTACAGATGATAGCGGGAACTTCAAAATCTATGCAAAAGCTAATGATACGCTCATTTTCAGCTCGTTATTTCATCACACAAAACAATTAGTGG
>JBARDR010000175.1:0-3279 GCA_049795335.1 Gelidibacter sp.
GAACTGGAGTTTTTCCAAATTCAAAATGTGCAAGTGATTTGGCAATGTGGAAAGTTGTATTACGAAACGTATAAGAAATATAATTCTTATGACAATGTTCAAGTCCATGCTTTTTTAAACACCATGGATTTGGCTTACGCTGCCGCAGATTTTATCATTTCGAGAGCAGGAGCAAGTTCGGTTTCGGAATTATGTGTGGTAGGAAAGCCGGTTATTTTCATTCCATCGCCCAATGTGGCTGAAGATCATCAAACCAAAAATGCGATGGCGATCGTTGATAAAGAGGCTGCTCTATTGATTAAAGAAGCGGATTTGGATGTGGATTTTGAAAACCGATTTTCACAATTAGTAAAGTCAGCGGATAAACAAATGAAGTTAAGTGAAAATATAAAGAAGCTCGCCCTCGTGAATGCTACAAAGGATATGGTGGATGAGGTGGAGAAGTTGTTGAGGAAGAGTTAAGTAGGTAGTATTTAGTATTAAAAACATAGCGAATAACGAATAACGTATAACGAATAACGAAGTTCAAATTAAACAGCAAGCAACAAACAGTGAATCTAAAAACAATACATAACGTCTATTTCATCGGCATCGGAGGCATCGGAATGAGTGCGCTCGCGCGTTATTTTGTGGCGAATGGGAAGTCTGTAGCGGGTTATGATAAAACCAAAACAGACATCACAAACGCACTTGAGGATCTTGGGGTTAAAGTTCATTTTGAAGATTCCGTTGCTGCAATTCCGGCTGAGTTCTTGAATGTAGATGAAACGTTGATTGTTTACACGCCTGCAATTCCTAAAGGTCATGCGGAGTTTAATTATTTCAAAGATCATAATTTTGAAGTCTTAAAACGTTCTGCAGTTCTTGGAGAAATAACAAGAGATACGTTCTGTTTAGCGGTCGCCGGAACTCATGGTAAAACAACCACAACTAGTATTTTGGGGCATTTGCTATATGAATGTAACGTTCCTGTTACAGCATTTTTGGGCGGTGTGAGCGAGAATTACGATTCCAACTTCATCCTAAATGGCACGGAAGTTACGGTGGTGGAGGCAGATGAATATGATCGTTCGTTTTTAACCTTATCGCCGGATATGGCGGGGTTGACCTCAATGGATGCAGATCATCTTGACATCTATGGTGAGGCTGATGAGCTTAAAAAATCGTTCGTCGAATTTACTAGAAAATTAAAGCCAAACGGGAAGTTGTTTGTAAAGAATGGCTTGCCGATTGAAGGGATTACTTATGGAATAGAAGATGACGCCGATTATTCGGCCCAAAACATAAAGATCAGCAATGGTAGTTATGAGTTTGACCTAAAAACGCCAAACCAGACGCTACAAAATTTTAAATTTAACCTACCTGGCAGACATAATCTGTCGAATGCAACAATGGCCTTGGCGATGTCTGTAGAATATGGTCTCCCTCACCAACAGCTCGCCAACGCCTTAGCATCTTATTCAGGGGTTAAACGGCGCTTTACCTATCAGATTAAATCGGATGATTTGGTGTTTATCGATGATTATGCACATCATCCGGAAGAAATCAATGCGGTCCATCAAGCGGTTCGCGAAATGTATCCTCATAAAAAAGTATTGGCTATTTTCCAGCCACATTTGTTTAGTAGAACACGAGATTTTGCTGATGAGTTTGCGGAAAGTCTCTCCCAATTTGACGAGGTGTTGTTGCTTGATATTTATCCTGCAAGAGAATTGCCAATAGACGGTATTACCTCAGAATGGTTATTGACAAAAATTGAAAATAGAAACAAAAAATTGATACAGAAATCGGATTTGATTTCAGAAATAAAAGCATCAAATGCCTCTGTTATTTTAACTATTGGTGCTGGAGATATTGGAGAACAAGTAAAATATATAAAACAAGCTTTGAGTCTTGAAAATAAATTATAACCATATAAAAATAATTGGGTTACTGATATTGGTAGTCTTTCTTTTTGCGTTTTCCTCTGCTAGGAATTCCGTCAGAAAAGTGAGCGAACCAAATATAAAATTTTTGGGCGATGAGAATTTATTTATCACGCATGAGGCTGTTAGTAAGTTGTTAATACAAAATCAACAAAGTGTTTCAAATACGGCCAAAGAAATGATAGATTTGAACGACTTGGAATCTGCCCTGAACGCCAACGTCATGATTAAGCGAGCCCAAGTGTACATCGCTGTTGATGGCACATTGGTCGCTGAAATTGAGCAAAAGAAACCTATTGCTCGAGTAAGTACAAATGCATCTTACTATATCGATGATGTCGGTTCCCACATGCCGTTATCAACAAATTACACGTCACGAGTACCTTTGGTCACGGGATTTGTGGTTAAAAATGAATTGTATAATGTGTTCAATGTGGCTAAAAAGGTTCAAAGTGATGCGTTTTTAAAAACGCACGTTACCGAAATTCATCAGAATGAAAATGGAAGCATTGATCTAAAATTTAGATTAAATGATTTTAGAATACAGTTAGGTTCGTTGGACAAATTGGATAAAAAAATAAATAATCTTAAGGCTTTCTATCAAAAAGCTATGAAAGATAGCACTTTGAATACTTACAGTGTTGTTAATTTAAGATTTGATAAACAGGTCATATGTACCAAAAAGTAGAGGATGGAAAATAATAAAATTTCAGTAGGATTAGATGTAGGGACCACAAAGATTGTGGCCATGATCGGTCGTAAAAATGAATATGGCAAAGCCGAAATTTTAGGAATTGGAAGAGCTAAAAGTTTGGGAGTACATAGAGGCGTGGTCAATAATATCACGCAAACCATTCAATCCATTCAGCAAGCTGTTCAGGAAGCTGAAGCCGAGAGTGGAGTGAAAATAGAGGAGGTAACCGTAGGTATTGCAGGTCAACATATCAGAAGTTTACAACATAGTGATTATATCACACGTCCTAATTCTGAATTGGTTATTGATGAAGAAGATATTGACCGATTGATCAATCAAGTGCATAAGTTAGTGATGCTTCCTGGTGAAGAAATTATCCATGTGTTGCCACAGGAATATAAAATTGATGGACAAGCAGAAATTAAAGAGCCTATCGGAATGTATGGCGGGCGATTGGAAGCTAATTTCCATGTGGTTGTTGGTCAGGTATCGTCTATAAGAAATATTGGTCGCTGTGTAAAAAGTTCAGGTTTAGAATTGGAAGGTATCACTTTGGAGCCGTTGGCATCAGCGAATGCCGTTTTAAGTCAAGAAGAAAAAGAAGCAGGGGTCGCTTTGATTGATATAGGAGGAGGTACCACGGATTTAGCAGTTTTTAAA
>JBARDR010000176.1:0-10854 GCA_049795335.1 Gelidibacter sp.
GAAAATAGCTGGTTTTTAGATTGATAATTCGGATGCTCAAGGGTTAAGTTGATGGGAAGATCAAATTGCTTTGGAAGCAAAAATTCTCCATGAACATCTGTTTTGGAAATTATCTGATTTTGAAAGATTAGAGAAACTCCAGCAATAGGCATTCCTTCTTCTGACTTAACCATTCCCTTCAAATCCTGTGCTTGAAGCACATTAATAAAAACGGTTATGAATATCATAACCGCTTGTAAATTTAAAAATTTCATCCTTTTTTATTGTGTCTTATAACTCACTTTCCAAATGACATTACCAGCATCATCATTCACTAATAAATCCCCTTGAGGAGTAACGGTCACCGCAACCGGCCGTCCATAAACCTCTGAGCTATCTAAATCGGCAATAAAACCGGTTAAGAAATCTTCTGGTGGTTTTGGTTTTCCATTTTCAAAAGGAATAAACGCTACTTTATAGCCCGCTAAATCAGAACGATTCCACGAGCCGTGCTGCCCTACAAAAGCGCCATTTCTATATTTTTCAGGGAATGCAGTCGCATCATAAAAAGTAAATCCTAAAGACGCCGTATGCGAACCTAAAGGAACATCAGGAATAATTGCTGTTTCTATTAATCCAGCTGGCGCTTTTCCTTTTAAACGAGGATCTTCAATTTTACCAAAATAAGAATAAGGCCAACCATAAAATCCGCCTTCCTTGACGCTCGTTGCATAATCTGGCACCAAATCATTTCCAAGTTCATCGCGCTCATTAACAGACGTCCATAAATCGCCAGTAACAGGATTCCAATCCATGCCTACAGGATTTCTCAAACCACTAGCGTAAACCTTTTCATCAGAACCATCTAAATTAACGACCAAAATATTGGCGCGACGCGTTTCTTCTTCCATGCCATGTTCTCCAACATTACTTGATGAGCCTATCGAGATATAAATTTTATCCTTGGACTCGTTGGTGATGATATTTCGTGTCCAATGATTATTATAACCACCTGCGGGCAAATCGACAATTCTCTGACCTTCAACATCTTTTAATGAGATCTGATCATTTTTATACGGATATTTATAAAGTCCGTCAGTATTGGCGACATAAAAGAAATTATCAATGACCAACATTCCAAACGGCTGATGTAAATTCTCAAGAAATGTTTCGCGAACTTCAAATTCGCCATCGTTATTCCGATCCCGCAATACCGTGATTTTACCAGTCGTTTTCCCTGTGGAAGCTTCACTCACAAATAAATCGCCATTAGGCGCAAAATAGGACCATCGTGGATTATCAAATCCATCGGCATATTTAGTTACCGTAAAACCTTCAGGGGCTTTCGGAAGTACGTTTTTCGGCCAAGCCTCCATGTGGCTTACATTAGCCACAGATTCCGTGGCATAGGGCGCCGGAAGAATCAATTCTCCAATAGCAGTCATTACCGTATCTGCATGGACGTTCGCAGGTTGATCTGGATCATTATTAGCGATCTGATTATCTGAATCAGATTTACAGGAAGAAAAAAATAGAAGACCTATAATGCCGAGGGTTTGAATATAACTTTTCATTTGTCAAGGTTTTTTATAAAGTTACGCAACATCTTAATAACTAGGATATCTAATTTAAAAAACGTTTAAAAAGAAAATGGAATCAGCAACTTATTTTATCGAACTCAAATCTGTTTTAGTGTTAAAATATAAATTTCAGATGTCAAACTTATGGGATATTCGGTTTGTAATTGCAAGGTTAGGTGCCTCATTTTCTAAGAATAGTGATAAATAAGGTCTTTAAATGTTTTTGATCCTTACTTCATTTCGAGTTTTTTGAAAATTAATGCTAAAACACCATTACCCATTCTAATGATGAATTTCCCTGCCCTAATTTTCAATTAATTACGTGTTTAGTCTTTGTTCTTGGTTCTACTTAGCGAAGTGGTCTTAATTCTTTTCCGGATAATAGGGATTAAATTTATAGCCTCCTATTTCGTAGTGCCTCTTAAAATTAACTTGGTCTTGATGGTTTTAATAATAGGACTTGCGGACGACTTATTATTGAGTCTGTCAATCAGCAACTTTACCGCAGCTTGGCCAATCTCAAAGGTATGTTGAGAAATCGTAGACAGTTTAGGATCTGTAAAGGGTAATACATTATCGTCAGAAAACCCAATGATCGATAGATTTTCAGGTACCTGATATCCTTTTTTAAGAGCTTTATGAAGCGCGACAACCCCAGACGTGTTATCAATAGATAAAATACCATCTACTTTTTTGTTGGCAGTAAATAAGGTATCGATAACCGCTTCCAAATCATCATCCTTAGTCACAGCAATAACCACAGGGGCTTCGGTGTAATTTGAAGCTTCTGCCAAGGCTTTGAAATAACCGTTGGTTCTTAATTTCCCAACGCTTAATTCTTCAATTTCACTAATGAGCACGATGTACTTTCGCCCTTCCTCCAATAAATGTTTGGTAGCTTCATAAGCCGCTCCAAAATCATCGATAATGACCTTATCACATTCGATATCATCTGCAACTCTATCAAATAAAACCAACGGAATGTTCTGCTTCAATAGTACCGCAATATGTTCGGTTTTGTTTTTAACTTGGGTTTCTTCTGCTAAGGATATAATAAAACCATCCACACTGCCATTGGATAATAATTGAAGACTATTTTTTTCTTTGGAGAGCATTTCACTGGAAACACAAGTGATAATATTATACCCTTGTTTTGAAGCTTCGGTCTCGATGGCGTAAAGGGCTTTGGCAAAAAAATGGTTAAGAACACTTGGTATAATAACACCCAAAGTTTTTGTTTTGTTGCTTTTAAGGCTCAATGCCATTCTGTTGGGTCGGTAATTGAGATGTTTGGCCAACTCCTGAACGCGTTGAATGGTATCTTTGCTGATTTCCTCACTATTGTGCAATGCTTTAGAAACTGTTGATACAGAAACGTTTAATTGTTCGGCTAGTTGTTTAAGTGTTACCATTGATCATTGAAATTAAAAAAAAAGAGTGACTTGATAAAAGTACACTCTTTATTTATTATACAATGTGGTTAGGTTATTTTTTAACAACTCAACGCATCACCTCATTTTCTTTCTTTAGAACTATGAAACCTCATCATATTTTAGGTGTGTAAATTTTCACGTAATCGATAAGAAACTCTTGAGGAAAAATAGAATCGTCCACTTCTGGCCCACCAAAATTGCCACCGACCGCAAAGTTAAGGATGAGATAAAAGGGTTGATCAAAAGGCCAGGTCTCTTCATTTTTTTGCTCTGGAGAAAACGTATACACCAAAACCTCATCAATATAAAATTTTATAAAATCCTTGGTCCATTCTGCTTTATAGACATGAAAGCCGTCTTCAATAGAGGGAACTGTTGTGATTGTGGTGTTTTTGGATTCGCCATAACTATCCGATGTATGTAGGGTGGTATGGATTTCGTGCGGATTTTTACCGACATATTCCATGATGTCAATTTCGCCAGCTTTAGGCCATCCTACTTCTGAGATATTAGTTCCCAACATCCAAATGGCAGGCCAAACACCTTGACCGGTCGGTAATTTTGCGCGCACCTCAACGGTACCGTATTGAAATTCTATTTTGTTTTTGGTATTGATTTTTCCGGAGGTATAATTCTTTCCATCAAAAACTGCTGTTAATACCAAATTCCCATCTTTTATGACAGCATTATCCTTAGTATAAAACTGTCGTTCATTATTTCCCCAGCCACATAAATCTGGACAACCATCGCCCAATTCATAATTCCAGACCTTTTCATTCAATCGATTTCCATTGAAATGTTCTTCAAGAATCAACTCTTGCGCATTGGAGGTGGTAAACACTAAAAAAAAACTGCAACAAACAACTCTTAATCTATTCATTGAATTTCAAATTGAGCGGTTAAGGCGGCATCGGAACTTCCGCCAACAAAAACACTGAAGGTTCCCGGTTCCACAATGAATTTCCCATCGTTGTCATAAAAACCCAATTCTGCCTCAGATAATGTAAAAGTGACGATTTTGCTTTCCTTCGGATTCAATTCTACCATTTCAAAGCCTTTCAATTCCCGTACAGGCCTGGTAACACTTGCAAATTCATCCCTTAAATATAATTGAGCGACTTCCTTTCCTTTTACATCACCAATATTTGTCAGTTTGACAGAAACGGTAAGCTTATTCTTTGAAACCATCTCTACTTTAAGGTCGCTGTAGCCAAACGAAGTGTAACTCAAACCATATCCAAAAGGATATAAAGGGGCGTTACCAACATCCGTATAGTGTGACCAGAATACTTCTCCTTGACCAGGATCCGATGGTCTTCCTGTACTTTTATGATTGTAATAAATTGGGACTTGTCCCATGTTTCTTGGAAATGTCATTGGCAATTTGCCACTTGGGTTATAATCACCATAAAGTACTTTCGCAATGGCGTGACCACTTTGGGTGCCCAAATGCCATCCTTCTACAATAGCAGGAATATGTTCATCCGCCCAATCGATTGTTAAAGGTCTTCCATTATTGAGCACCAATACAATATTCTTATTGGCCTTATAAACCGCTTCCAACAATTCTTGCTGAACGCCTGTCAAACCAATTTCAGAGCGGCTCCTGCCCTCGCCTGAGTGCAGACCATGTTCGCCCAAAATCATCACCACAACATCAGCATTTTTTGCCGCAGTTACAGCAGATGCAAATCCGCTTTTGTCCGAAACATTGATCGTTAATTCTTTGGGGAAAATTGTTTCTCCAGTAACCACATCTGCACCTTTTTCAAAAGTTAGGGTATTACCTTTATAGACTTGCATGCCTTCCAATACCGATACCGCGGTGCCATCATCAGCCGCAATACGCCAACTTCCCAAAGGACTTGTTTTATCATTGGCCAAAGCACCAATCAGTGCTATTTTTTGACCTTTCTTTTTTAATGGAAGTAGATTTTTTTCATTCTTTAGTAAGACAATTGATTTTATCGCCATATCCAAGACAGCATCCTGAATTCTCTTGCTTCCGATCACCTCCTTTTCAACGGTTTCATTTAAGTATTTATACGGATCATCAAAAAGTCCGAGCTCATATTTCACTCGAAGGATTCGTTTTACCGCATCGTCAATCAAACCTTCATCAACGCGACCTTCGCGTACAAGACTGGCCAATTCATTAACATAAGCGTAAGATTCCATATCCATGTCAGCACCAGCAATTAGTGCTATCTCAGCTGCTTGACGACGATTCTCAGCATATCGGTGGGCTATCATTTCATTGATGGACCCCCAATCGGTGACCATAAAGCCTTCAAAATCCCATTCACCTTTTAAAATATCCCGTTGTAAAAAAGAACTTCCAGTTGCAGGAATTCCATTCAGCTCATTAAAAGCATTCATAAAAGTTTTCACACCTGCATCTTTTGCCGCCTTAAAAGGAGGAAGCAGAACATTGTATAGGGTTGAAGTGCCCACATCGACGGTGTTGTAATCTTTACCTGCCTCCGGAAATCCGTAGCCCACAAAATGCTTTGCACAGGCTGCAATAGTATTTGCCAGTGACAAATCATCACCTTGAAACCCTTCTACACGTGCTACGGCTATTAAAGACGCTAAAAATGGATCTTCACCAGCGCCTTCCATAACCCGTCCCCATCTCGCATCACGAGAAATATCCACCATGGGCGCAAAGGTCCAGTTGATCCCTGAGGCCGCAGCTTCTTCTGCTGCAACTCGTGCGGAGAGTTTTATCGCATCCAAATCCCAACTAGCCGCTTCAGCCAACGGAATGGGGCTGATGGTTTTATAGCCATGAATGACATCAAAACCGATAATCAATGGAATGCCCAAACGGGTTTCTTCAACCGCTATTTTTTGTACGTGTCTAACTTCTTTAACACCTCTCACGTTGAGCATGGAACCTACCCAACCTTTTTTGAGATGTTCATACTTATTAGCGGCATCGCCATGAGCGGGCGCAGGCCCTGTAACGTCCCAAAAGCCGTTGTACTGATTCATTTGACCAATCTTTTCTTCTAAAGTCATTCGGGCTAAAAGCGCATTCACTTTCAACGCAATGGAATCTACTTCCTTAGTGAAAACTGTGTTCCGGTCGCTACTGTTAGCGTTGGCTTCTCCAAAAGAAACCAACACTGTCAGCAGACTGCTACTAATCATTATAGTTAAAAAGTTCTTCATTCTTATTGGTATACTTTTACATAATCAATTTCTAATGTCGATGCCGTAAAATCAGGATCGATGGCCCCACCAAAATTTCCGCCCATTGCCACATTCAGAATCAGAAAGAAATCTGCGTTGAATGGTGTGTCAGCGGAATTCGGGAACTTGTGATACACTTGATCGTCAACTAAAAATGTAATGAAATCTGGCGTCCATTCTACACTGTAGTTATGGAATTCGGTTGATGCAGTAGGAACCTTTGTACTTTTAGTAACACCATTCCCTCCTGAATTCCCTGGATAATGTAAGGTAGAATGGATGGTGTTCTGGTCATTCCCGACATGCTCCATGATATCAATTTCACCACAACCAGGCCATGAGACCGTGGTGTAATTTTGTCCTAACATCCAAATGGCTGGCCAAGTACCGCCACCAATGGGGAGTTTTGCTCTTACTTCAACACGACCATAGGTAAAGGCAAATAAACCTTCTGTTTTAATTCGAGATGAAGTATAGCTTCCATTTTCTTTTTTGGCTGTAATTTTCAAAATGCCATTTTCAACGGTCACATTACTCGTATTATTGGTGTAGGTCTGTGACTCATTATTCCCCCAACCGCTGCTTCCTGTCCCTAAATCATAGGTCCATTTTGCAGGATTTGGTACACCAGCGGTATTGAAGTCATCTTCCCAGACCAAAGTATTGTAAGTCGGTGACGACGCTTGATCTTCTCCAGGTTCTTGCGAAGTGATGATAAACCACCATCCGAATTCACCATTCCCATCATTAGTAGTAATCAGCATTTCATTGGAAACTGATCGGTCAAAAATTCGATATTGATGATTGCCTCCTACATAATAACCAATGAAAGCTTTGCCCGTCAGCGTAAGGGTTTCTACTCCTGCTGGAGCAATTAGTCCCCAGTTTTCAGAATAGTCATTTAAAGGATAATTTAAAATGTCAGCCCCTTGTTGCGTGCCGCCACCAATGCCGCCTAACTCATTGATCAGGTTTTCGCGACCAAAAACGGTTCCCTCTGGATTATTGGTAGGATCGTCATTAGTATTGTTAGTAATATGCGTAAAGGTCCCATTACTATTAAAAATATAACGATCATCATACATGCCCACACCCGCTTTTTCTTCTGCCTGCACGCCAAAATATTCCACAGGAATATTACCGTTAACCGGACCTAAACCGAAGTGACCTTTCTTTTCAGATTTAATACGCCAAATTTTAGTGCCATCTCCAACTAATTTTTCTAATAAATCGGCTGGCGGCGAATAGGTCACAAGCACTTCAACATCAACCGTAATGGATGAGGTTACGCCTCCTGTTCCAATGGCTACAACCGCTACTTGATAGTTATTGACTCCAATGTTCGTAAAAGTAATGTCTGCCCTTCCCGATGGTGCTACTTGTTGCCCGCTAGTGGTGACGAACTTATAAGCGATGGCATGATCAGCTTTTGCTGTAAATTTTATAACCCCAGTCCCGTCACCAAAAGGATTTTCCGCATCTTGACCTACAAGTTCTGTAGTGACCACAATGTTTGTTGGCGCGATAATGTCTCCAATGCTATAATCATCTTTTTCACAGCTTCCGAAAAAAACTAATACTGCTATAAGTCCTATTATTTTATTTAAATTTTTCATCTTGTACGTTTTATTAATTATAATCTCACAAGCTTATACTGCCAAAATACGCCAGCACCCGATTCAACATTCACACTCATGTTATTCGCATCCACTAGCGTAAGATGATAGGTAATGGATGACGGAACGGCCACATTGGGTAGTTCTCCTTGGTTATTGGCCTTAGCAAGGCCAATATAGGCACCCACTCCATTAACAGTTACTGTTCCTGCAGCTCGATCATAAGTATAGGTTGCAGTTGCTGAACCATCAAAAGGAGCAACTGGCGCAGCACAACTTTCGCTACCTCCTTGCCAACCTTCGACCCATGTTTCTGAACCTTGATTATTCTTAAAAGAACCATCAGCTCCAAACACATAAGTATCGTCATAATAACACGCTCTTTCAGTAACACAGGCGGCATCACAATTGAACCAACCGATATCTCCAACATTTGGTCCCACACCAAGAGCTCCAGCTTCTGCAGACATTTTCCAGGTACCGGCCAAAGGCGATGGTGGTGGACTCGTTCTGACCAATTTATATTGCCAGAACACACCGTCTCCAATATCGATATAAACACTTAGGGTATTTATATCTACAATATTTACCGAATAAGTAATGGAACTTGGAACGGTAACCTTAGGCAATTCGCCTAGGTTATTCACTTTTGCAAGTCCAATATAAGCGCCTACACCATTTACTATTATGGTACCAGCAGCGGCATCATAGTTATAAGTGGCCGTGGCCGAACCATCATATGGTGCCACAGGTGCTGCACAACTATCGCTGCCACCTTGCCAACCTTCAACCCATGTTTCTGCCCCTAGAATATTTTTAAAAGAACCATCTGTTCCAAACACATAGGTATCATCATAAAAACAAGCCCGTTCAATAACACAACCGGCGTCACAGCTGAACCAACCGATATCTCCAACGGCAGGTCCCACGCCAAGAGCTCCAGCTTCTGCAGCTAGTTTCCAAGTGCCCGCTAAATTGAATGGCAGTGTTGGCGCTCTAAAGAAATAAAGATTGTCAACAAAAATGGTTCCTCCCGCAGGAAGGCCTTCCAACTTAAATTGAATGATTTCCCCAAAACTCAACGACGGATTTTGATCCGTAAAAAACGAGATTGGAATATTGAAAGAATTCCATTTTTGAGATTCCAATACCATGGTATAAGCTGTTTCATTTGGTCCTGAACTGATTGGTGATATTTTAGCATCGTTATCATCAGCGGTCCATATATCCACATGTAAATACTCCATGGCAGAAACATCTGTTGCTGCTCCCAATTGAATGCCTTGATAGTTTAAGTTACCATATTGGATCATCTCACTGCCTCCAACGGTAATTTGATTAAACGTGGTGCTTTGTCCCCAATTTGGGTAGAAATCAGTGCCTTCTAAATTTTTATACGCTTCACTATACACAGAAATCACATCATTTTCAGATCGTGGCGGAGGCATTGGTGCTGCTTGCAAAGGTTGCAATATCGCAGTGACCTCAAATACTTGCGTATAACTTATATTTTCTATAGCGGCACTAAATGCGGTCACTTTAATCGTATAAGTTCCTACTTCTTGGTATTTAAACGATACGGTTTCGTTGATATTCCCTTCTAGTATCTCACTGCCATCGTCCCCAAAATCAACTTGAAAATAGGTCGCAAAATCAGCAGAAGCGCTCACATTGACTTGTTTGGAAATCGTGGGGTCATTTGAAATGGTCACTTCCAAATTTTCAGGAGCCTGAAATGAAACTGCAACAGTCTGGGTTACAGTGGTAGACAAACCATTTAATCCATTGGCTTTTACCATCATCTCGTAAGTGCCTTCCTGATAAACATGGTTCACACTTTTACCCGGCTGAATAACCGCTGATAGCTCTGAATTGTCGCCAAATGTGATAACAAAATTAGTCGCTCCGTCGGCCAAGGGCGTAATGGTCGTCAAACCCGTATTGTCTTGGGTAATTCTTACTGCTGCCGAAACATTTGATGGTGCGGCAATCTCGTCAATATTTACCACGTCGTCATTAGTGCAACTGTAAATGGCAGATAGAAACAAGGCAATACCTAATGTATATTTTAAAATTTTCATGAGCTTATTTTTTTAGTAACCTGGGTTTTGTGTCCAACGATTTCCTGCTAATTCAATTTCTATTCTAGGAATCGGAAACAATTCATTTTTTCCCGTTTTAAAACCTTGAATGGTACTGATTTGGCCTGTGCGCACTTGATCAAAGAAACGATGTCCTTCTCCTGCTAATTCCAATCGTCTTTCTTTAAAAATATCTTGGGTCAAACTGCTTCCAGAAGAGGTCACATCATCCAAGCCTGCTCTATCTCTCACAAGATTAATGTAGGTTCTTGCCTTTGCATCATCTATGGATCCTCTGTTATAGGCTTCCGCCGCCATCAGTAAAACATCGGAATAGCGAATAGCGCGGTAATTGTTACTGTGGGTCAGATTGACATCAGGTAAGTTCGCTTCAGCATAAGGAATGTACTTTTTGTTATAATAACCCGTGTAGTCATCGGTATTTCCTAAACTGAAAGTCACATCTGGCCGTTCTGCAACAAAAGCTTCCATATCCAAAATGCTGGCATTTCTTCGGGCATCATCTGAAGAAAAAGCATTAAATAATTCAGCCGTTGGAGGATTGAAACTGAATCCAGAGGTATAAGGCGAAAAGTTTCCATTTAAAAACCGTGGCCCCATAAATCCTACAGCAATATTGCCTTCCACACATTGAAAACAATTAAAACTGGCACCTTCACCACCAAAGTATTGAACCTCAAAAACGGACTCTTCATTGTTTTCATTAGAGTTAAGAAATATTTTACCAAAATCGGGGACCAACTGATACTGACCAGAAGTAATCACTTGATCTAATGTTGCTGCTGCCTCAGGGTATTTATCTTGATAAAGATAAATTTTCCCCAACAAAGCCAAGGCTGCTCCTTTTGTTGCACGACCATTTTGGGCCTGCACCCAAGGAAGACTTTCGATTGCTGTTTTTAAATCTTTCTCCAATTGGGCATAAACTTCCGCTTTTGGTGTTCTA
>JBARDR010000177.1:0-9543 GCA_049795335.1 Gelidibacter sp.
CCACTTCGACATTATAATAGCGTGATATTTTTTTCATGATCGATTTCAGCGAGTCATTTTTAAAGATAAAAATGCCATCACGCCACGAAAAATAAGGCGCCGTATCTACTGATTTTGTTATAATCGCTTTTTCTTTCTTATCAAAAGTAGCCAAGGTACCTGGAGTAATTCTAATAGATTTTGGCGCATTTAAAAGAGTGTCGTCCGTAAGTTTAATTTGAATGCTACCGCTTTGTAAAACTGTATAAATGGCACTGTCATCTTTATAATTACTGACATTAAAGACGGTTCCCAAAACTTCGATTTCCTGATGTTCAGATTTGACTAAAAAAGGTTGTTTATGACGGTGTGCCACTTCAAAAACGGCTTCCCCTTCAAGATAGACTTCTCTTTTATCGGCTGAAAACTGCGCCGGAAAGATCAATTTTGAACCGGAATTTAACCACACCTTGCTTCCGTCGGACAATACAATTTCGGAACGCTTTCCAAACGGAACGATTAAGGTATTAAAAATTGTTTTTTCCTGATGTGATGTTTTCTGACTTAAGGAATGTTCTTTTCCTATTTGGACTTGCTCCCCTGTGCTGGAGTAACTGATGGACGAATTATCTTCAGGAATTTCAATATTGTGATCGTCACTCAACACCAACTGCACCTTATTACTAGGTTCGACATTTTGAACTGTTTTCGCAAAAGCTTCAATGGATGGCGCACTCGACTCTGAAGTATTAAAAATAACGATTGAAAGAAAGATCACCAAGGCGCTCGAGGTAATTCCTATCCCATATTTCAAAAGCCTTCCACGTTTCATATAGTTATATACGGAACCAGTGATGCGTCGTTTTAAGTGGGCCCTTTCCTGTTTTGATAGCGGTTGAAAATTTATGTTTTTTTGTGAATCACTCTTCATATTACTAAATCAATAGATTATAAAAACCCAACTTTTTCATTGAAATAACAACAAAACATGCGGTGTCCTACAGCTATAAGTCGGATAGGTTTAGTTTATAGACACTTTTAATTGAAAAAATTTTAAAAAGTGATTTTAAGAAGAGAAGTTATGTGAAAAGCTGCTTTCTTAAGCTTTTCACCGCTCTATAAATAATGGTCCTGGAAGTTTGAACGGAAACGTTCATAATGGCTGCAACATCCTCATAAGAACGTTCTTCAGTATATCTTAAAAACAGGGCTTGCCGCTGTTTTTTACTTAACTTCGTAATGGCTTTCGCTAATTTGAATTCCTTTTGGTCTTCAAATTCTTCAAAACAGATACGCTCTTCAATGGAGGGTTCGTCGCATTTTTCATCTTGATCATGGAGGAAAGCCACAAAGGCACGGTTTTTATTTTCGACTTTAAGGATGTTGTTTTTTAAGGATCGGAACAGATAGAAGGTCACATTATCGGTCAGTGCTAACGTTTTTCGGTATTTGTACAGATTCAGAAATAGATCATGTATGGCGTCCATCACATGACTTTTATCCTTGGAAAATTGCATGCCATAAGCAAACAACTCATCAACATAAATGTCATAAAGATCACCCATAGCGCGAACATCACCATCCTTTAGCTTTGCCCACAAAACAAGTGTTCTATTTTTATAGTGCTCCAACCTTAAAGTCTATTGAAAATGAAAGACGCCTTAAAAGAAACTTGATGGTTTCAAAAACCCACCCATCTAACCTGTTTTCACTCAGCAATCAACAAGAAATCGGATTAGGCCATTCTAAGAGAAAAACGATTACCTCTTATGGAGCTAATGTATCCATTTTATATGTAAAACAGATAATGCTAATAAAAAATAATTAAATCAGGCTTGAAGTGCCAGGTTTTATGTGCATTTTTTAAAATTACAAATAAATACCAGAAGCCTTTATAAAGGGTATTTTACAAGAATAAATAATAAAAATAAACAATACTTGAATCCTTAATGGTCCACCTGTAAATCATGGTCATCAAAACGCCATTGGGTAATGCCACCTTTAAGATCGTAGATTTGTACAAAACCGGCATCCTTAAGTTTTTTGGCGCATTTTGCACTACGCCCCCCTGTACGACAATATAAAATAACTGGCTTTGTTTTGTCTAATTTCTGAATGTCTTGGTCAAAAGTTGGCGAATTAAAATCAATATTCTGTGAGTTTTTTATAAAGCCGTCAATCCTGTCCTTTGCCGATCTTACATCGACCAATTGCACATCATCCATTTCCATCAACGACAGCATCTCCTCAGGCGTCACCAATGTTATTTGGTCATCAGATTCTTTTTTACAACCTATTAAGAGGAACGTAAAAAATACTATAAAAATCAACGAAAGAAGTTTCATAGGAAGAGGTTTAATTTTCTTTAAAAGAAAAAAATCATGTTTTATTTTGTGGACGGTCCGTTCCAATTGCTGAAACCTCCCATTAAATTATAGGCTTTTTCAAATCCGAGCTGATTCATTATAGCACAGGCTTGCCCGCTTCGCGCTCCAGATCTGCAATACACATAATAACTTTTATCAGGATCCAATTTTTCAATTGCGTCGATAAACTCTTGACCCTTATAAATATCCAAATGAATAGCATTGGGAATATAACCTTCGTTGACTTCCTCTTGGGTTCTTACATCGATAATGACGGCGTTACTTTCATTCTCCAATTGTGATGCCCATTCTTGTTGTGATAAATCTGCCATAGTTATTATATTTAAAAGGACAAAATTAACATTTCTTTATGAGAAAGACCAAAAAAAATCTGAAGTGTTACACCTCAGATTCATTTTTTAACGTTTGAATCCCTTTAAATTTGGAGATTTTCAAGGATTCCGCTTATAGTCTAATGGAGCAACCTATGGCTCTAGTTTCAGTCTGTTTAATCGGTTGTCCAACTAAAAGTGCATCTACCGCGTTTTCAACATATTTAATTTTGACGGCTTGGGCATCTTGATAGTTGTCATCAATGGCACCAATATATTTTACCTCATTCCCTTTAGTGGTTTTTTGAATCAAATAAACTTGAGGCGTTTTCGTCGCACCATATTGTGGAGAAATTTTCTGACCTTCATCCATTAAGTACGGAAAGGTAAAGCCTTTTTGATTTGCTCTTTGCTTCATGGCTTTCATATTATCTGTAGGTTGAATGTCCGTATTATTTGGCATGATAGCAATAACAGGATAACCTTTAGAGGCGTATTTTTTATCGAGTGCTACAATTCTATCTTCATAAGACACTGAATAAGGACAGGTATTACACGTAAAAATCACGATAAACCCCTTGGCATCTTTGTAATCAGATAACGAGACCATCTTATCATCGATATTTTTCAATTTGAAATCGGTTGCGATATCTCCAATTTTATAGCCGCGACTAACGGATGTAAATGCCGATAATCCAACAATCGCGATTAAAGCGAAAATTCCTATTATTCTTTTCATGATTTTATTTTAATTCCTTTTCTGGTCTAGTCTACTCAATAATTATTCCATTGTGTAAATAATAAAGGACGAGGTTTATTTTAAAAATTGTTTTAATTCGGTTTCCAGTTCTTCATAAGTAAAAGTCTGCTCATAAAACTGTCGTTTATCTTTATTAAAAATAAGCGTTGCAGGAATGGCGCCCGACCAATCCGGATTAATCGCAGGAATCCAAGTGTTGGAATCCATGTCATTCAAAGCAACGACTTTCGATTTTAATTCATGTTTTTTTATAAACGGCTTTAAATGGGAATCATACTTTTTTGGGAAATCCAAACTTACCAATAACACTTCTACATTTTTATCAGCATAAGCGGCCTTTACGGCTTCAAAATAAGGCAACTCCTTAATACAAGGTGCACACCAGGTAGCCCAAAAATTGACGATATAAATTTTATCGGTGTCCGTTTCCAAAAATGGCTTTAGGCCTTCAAAATCGTAGACCTCCAAAGGTTCTGCCACATATTTAAAAGTTTCATCAGTTTTTGAATGCAACGTGGACGGGCGTGGTTCATTCTTACAAGAGGTCATAATAACTACAAATAATACTAATAATGTTCTCATGGTATAAAAATATAACTCCGTTTGCCGTCCAATTAAACTTTAACAAAAAATTATGGCTTGAGTTGATCGTAAATCAGAAAACCATCGTACATTTGTATATACAATTGTTGTACATGAAAGAGATAGAACATATCATAATGACCAGTAGCCAAATTCCTTTGGCAAAACGGACCGTTTTGAATATTTCGTATACCAGTATTGCGATTAAAGATACCATTTCAAACATTTTAAAACCTTTTGATATTTCTATTGAACAGTTTAATGTGCTTAGAATATTAAGAGGTCAAAAAGGAAAGGCCGCCAACCTTCAACACATCCAAAATCGAATGGTCAGTAAAATGAGCAACACCACAAGATTGGTCGATAAGCTTATTTTAAAAGACTTTGTGGAACGTTTTGTATGTGAAAAAAACCGTAGAAAAGTTGAAATATTCATTACCGCGCAAGGTTTAGAATTTTTAAAAGAAATAGATCCTTTGATCGAAAATACAGAAGCAAAATTAATGTCGTCCTTAACGACAGAAGAACTCAACACCTTAAATATTTTATTAACAAAGCTTAGAAATTAAACATTAATTCATTTACACTTAAAAAAAAGAAAACCTTATGAAAATTACATTTATTCTAGCCATTGCTTTTGCAGCAAGCACATTCAACCTTTCAACTAAAAAAAACGTTGACGTTGTTAACAGTGAAATCACTTGGAAAGGCCGTAAAATAACAGGCGAACATGAAGGCACCATAAAACTTCAAGAAGGCACCTTGCATTTTGATGGCAAAAAACAATTGACTGGCGGTTCATTTATCATGGATATGTCTTCCTTAAATGTTACGGATTTAGAAGGCGAAATGAAAGGCAAACTTGAAGGCCATTTAAAATCAGACGATTTTTTCGGTACAGACAAGCACGCTACTTCAAAATTTGTGATCACTAAAGTTGAAGGAAAAAATGGTAAATATAAAGTCACTGGAGATTTGACCATCAAAGGCATCACCTTTCCTAATACTTTTGAAATGACCGTAAAAGAAAACAACACAGCTACGGCAAACTTAAAAGTGGACAGAACAAAATACGAGATTAAATACGGATCAGCAAGCTTCTTTGATGACCTAAAAGACAAAGCTATTTACGATGAATTTGACCTTAACGTAAATCTTAAGTTTTAAACCAAAAGTGATTAATAGCAAATTTTATTGATTAGGATCCTGCAACTGCAGGATTCTTTTTTTTAAATTTCTTTCGAAATAATTTGAAAACTAAAATATTCATTTCTATATTTGGCAAAACAATAATATGAACACAAATTTAAATCATACTTGGTGGTGGAACTTTTCGAAACAACATTCGTGAGGTAACGCTATAGGTATATTTAAATATTAATATAAAAAAGGCTTGTCATTCACGACAGGCCTTTTTCGTTTTTAATACCCTTTGAAACTTATGCAGACATTTAGTCTATACACACATTACAAAAAAATTCTTGCAGACACCATCACACCTGTGAGCATTTATTTGAAAATCAGGGATAAATATCCCAACAGCATTCTTTTAGAAAGTAGTGACTATCATGGTAATGATAACAGTTTCTCTTACATCTGTTGCAATCCGATCGCGTCCATCAAAGTCAAAAATGAAGTGATTACTGAAACATTTCCTGATAAAAGTATCACCACCCAGTCCATTGATGCCGCTACGGATGTCGCTAATGTTATCCATAATTTCACACAACATTTTAAGATCCATTCTGACGACACGTTTAAGTTTATCAACAATGGGATTTTCGGATATATTGCCTATGATGCGGTTCGTTATTTTGAAGATGTCGAGATCTCAAAAAAAGAAGGCCATCAAGATATTCCGGATATTTATTATGCCGTATATCAAAACATTATCGCTATTAACCACTTTAAAAACGAGGCCTACGTCTTTGCGCATTGTTTTGATACTGAAAACAATATTGACGAAATATTGCAACTCATCAAATCAAAAAACTTTGCCGCTTTTAATTTTTCAACTGCTGGAGAAACGTTTTCCAATTCAACTGACGAAGAATATAAAGAGCAAGTAAACCTGGCAAAAAAACACTGTGCTAGAGGCGATGTGTTTCAGCTGGTGCTTTCAAAAAAATTCTCACAACAATTTAAAGGCGATGAATTTAACGTGTATCGTGCCTTGAGAAGTATCAATCCGTCGCCCTACCTCTTCTATTTTGATTATGGCGATTTTAAAATTTTTGGAAGTTCCCCGGAAGCACAATTGGTCATCCGCGGAGACAAAGCAGAAATCCATCCTATTGCCGGCACATTCAAACGTACGGGAAATGATGAAAAAGATGCAGAACTCGCTAAACAATTGGCCGTTGACGACAAAGAAAATGCAGAACACGTCATGTTGGTCGATTTGGCACGAAACGACCTCAGCCGCAATGGCAGTGAAGTTACCGTGGAAAAATATAGGGAAGTTCAGTTTTTCTCGCACGTGATTCACTTAGTGAGTAAAGTCACAGGCAAAAAACATAAAGACACAACTACCATGCAAATTGTCGCTGACACTTTTCCTGCTGGGACCTTGAGTGGTGCGCCAAAATTCAAGGCCATGCAGCTCATCGAAAAATACGAAAAAACAAGTCGCGATTTTTACGGCGGTGCTATTGGTTTTATGGATTTTGAAGGCAACTTCAACCATGCCATTATGATCCGAACTTTTCTGAGTAAAAATCATCATTTGCATTGGCAGGCTGGTGCCGGAATAGTTTCCAAGTCAAAACCTGAGAATGAACTCCAGGAAGTCTATAATAAATTAGGAGCATTGACGAAGGCTATTGAGATGGCTGAAGATATTTGACAAGGTGGATTCAGTTTAGGAAAAGAAACTAAAGATGGAAGGGTTTATTTTGAGCTAAGTTTAAGCGATGTGATGAACCAAAAAATAGAATCTGAAAGGATTTACAAAAAAACAAAATTTAACTTTTAAACCTGAGATCCCAGCCTTCGCGGGGAATGCATATGAAAGTATTAGTTATAGACAATTACGACAGTTTCACTTATAATCTTGTTCATTATCTTGAAGATTTGGGCTGTAAGGTTACTGTAAGACGAAACGATCAACTGACCTTAGACGAAGTAGACGCTTTTGAAAAAATCGTACTATCACCAGGGCCAGGACTTCCTGATGAAGCGGGATTATTAAAAGCCATCATCAAAACTTACGCTCCAACAAAAAGTATTTTGGGCGTTTGCTTAGGTCAGCAGGCCATTGCCGAAGTTTATGGAGGTGCTTTGATCAATTTGGATTCAGTGTATCATGGTGTGGCCACTAAAGTGACCAGTTGCGTTACGGACGAATCACTTTTCAACGGATTGGATAAAACCATTGAAGTTGGGCGTTACCATTCTTGGGTCGTCGATCCAAATTTACCAGAAGTATTGGAAGCGACCTCCTTTGATGAAAACGGTCAAGTAATGTCCCTGCGTCATAAAGTGTACGATTTAAAAGGGGTACAATACCATCCAGAATCGGTATTGACGCCTCAGGGGAAAAAGATTTTGGAAAATTGGATAAATCAGTAAGCAGTTGTCAATCTTCAGGTGGAAGTCAAATCAAAATCTAACCCAAGACTGAAGACTGCGGACTGCAAACGGCAGACTTTAATATTATGAAACACATACTCAACAGACTCAT
Organism: Gelidibacter sp.; assembly: GCA_049795335.1. Classification (GTDB taxonomy): domain Bacteria; phylum Bacteroidota; class Bacteroidia; order Flavobacteriales; family Flavobacteriaceae; genus Gelidibacter. The sequence continues at coordinate 7,702 of JBARDR010000177.1, forward strand.
CAACCAAGAAAGCATCTCTAGCGAAGAAGCCAAACACGTCTTGGTAAACATCTCAAAAGGCGACTACAACCAAAGCCAAATTGCATCCTTCCTAACGGTTTATATGATGCGAAGCGTGACCATTGAAGAACTGCAAGGATTTAGGGATGCCCTTTTAGAATTGTGCTTGCACGTCAATTTAGACGACTATAATGGCATCGATTTATGTGGTACTGGTGGCGATGGAAAAGATACGTTTAACATTTCAACCTTAGCCTCATTTGTGACGGCAGGCGCCGGTGTCAATGTTACCAAACATGGCAATTATGGTGTTTCTTCGGCTTGTGGCTCTTCCAATGTCATGGAATATCTGGGCATTAAATTCACTTCAGATACCGATTTTTTGAAACGTTCTTTGGATGAGGCTGGCATTTGTGTTTTGCACGCACCACTCTTCCACCCTGCGATGAAAAACGTGGCCCCCATCCGGAAGGATTTGGCGGTAAAAACTTTTTTTAATATGTTGGGACCTATGGTAAATCCGGCATTTCCAAAAAACCAATTGGTAGGTGTTTTTAATTTAGAATTGCTCAGAATGTATAGCTACCTCTATCAAAACACAGATATCAATTATACTATTTTACATGGTTTGGATGGTTATGATGAAATTTCCTTGACCGGACCAACCAAAGTGATCAGAAACAGTTCAGAAACCATGATTTCTCCCGATTTTTTTGGAGTGAACACTTTAGCTCAAAGTGATATTTATGGCGGCGATTCGGTAGAAGATGCAGCAAAAATATTTACGCAAATATTAAATGGCCAAGGTAGCGAAGCGCAAAACAATGTCGTTTGTGCCAATGCAGCAATGGCCATTGCTACGGTAACCCAAAAATCGGTAGAAGATAGTTTTGAAGTTGCAAAAGCCTCTTTATTGGGAGGAAAAGCCAAGTTTAGATTTGAAAAACTAGTTGAAATAAGTAAAATTTAGTCCTCAGTCGGCAGTCTTCAGTAAGCAATCCGACCTACTGAAGACTACAGACTGTAGACTACAGACTGAAAAACATGAATATATTAGACCATATCGTCGCAGACAAGCGCAAAGAAGTTGATTTAAGAAGATCAATCATTCCAACGTCACAATTGGAACTATCGGTTTTATTTGAACGCGATACCGTTTCATTAACTCAAAGATTGAAAAATAGTGCTTCAGGTATCATTGCCGAGCACAAACGCCGCTCGCCATCAAAATCTGTTATCAATCAGGCACTAAGTGTCTTTGATGTCGCCCAAGGTTATGAGAATGCTGGGGTTTGTGGCATGTCCGTTTTAACCGATGCTAAATATTTTGGAGGTTCCATGGACGATTTGTTATTGGCAAGAGCCAGTTGTCAATTGCCTTTGTTGCGAAAAGAGTTTATCATCCATCCATACCAAATCCTGGAAGCTAAAGCTTACGGCGCCGATGTCATTTTGCTAATTGCGTCTATTTTATCCAAAGTAGAAATTAAGCAATTTTCAGAATTGGCAAAAAGCTTAAATCTCGAAGTCCTATTAGAAGTTCATAATGAAGAAGAACTCAACAAATCCATCATGGCAAGTTTGGACATGATTGGCGTGAACAATAGAAACTTAAAAACCTTTGAGGTCAGTTTAGAAACAAGCAAGCACTTAAGTTCGCTGATTCCAAATGATTTTCTTAAGATATCAGAAAGTGGCATCAGCAGAATAGAAGCCATCAAAGAGTTGAAACCTTATGGTTATCAGGGCTTTTTAATTGGAGAGAACTTCATGAAAACCGATAATGCAGGAGAAAGTGCAAAGAACTTTATAAAAGACCTCCTCCTTTAACTCTTATGAAAC
>JBARDR010000178.1:0-13295 GCA_049795335.1 Gelidibacter sp.
TTGCAACACCATGGGATTCACCAAAAGTTGTGAGTTTGAATAATTTTCCGAAGGAATTTCCAGCCATAAAAATAATTTTACGCTAATATAAATGTATTCTGATAGAAACAAAAGAATAGAATCCTAAAAGCATTTTTGAATATTTCAAGGCCCTAAGATAACAATTCTTAATGAAGTCCATTTTGTTTTCATCTTAGCTGCTTAGCGTCAATACGTTTCGGGTAGGGATGAAATATAAATATCGTTCTAATTGGAATAAAGCCCTCTCTTTTTGCTTATATTTTTTGTTATAAAAGGGCTCTTCTTAAAATTGTAACCGGATGTAAGGCCTCTTTTTGGGTGCCATCCATAATTTGATGTCTACAACTTGTACCATTCGCAGAAATAACTGTAGATTCAGGAGCTCTTCTCACCGCAGGAAACAAGGTTTGTTCGCCTACTTGCATACTGACTTCATAATGTTCCTTTTCATAGCCAAAACTTCCTGCCATTCCACAACAGCCACTCGGAATGATGGTTACTTTGAAGTTCTCCGGTAAATTCAGTACTTTGAAACTGGACAATTGGTTGCGCAAGGCTTTTTGATGACAGTGCCCGTGAAACTTTATAGTTTTCGATTCCTTGGTAAATTGAGAGGCTTTAATGTGGCCCAGTTCAATTTCCTGTAGAATAAATTCTTCAATCAAGAAGGTGTGTTTGGCGATGTTTTGCGCGGCACTCTTGTTATCGGCTAGTTTTGGATATTCATCTGTAAAGCTTAAAATGGCAGAGGGTTCAATACCAATCAATGGTGTTTCTGAAGATACCAGATCTTTAAAAATCTCGACATTTTCATTGGCTACTTTTTTGGCCTGTTCAAGAAGTCCTTTGGATAAAAATGCTCGCCCAGATTCTGAATGCTTAACGAAGTTTATTTGATAGTTTAATCCTTTTAAAAGCGCAATAGCATCTTGCCCAATGGAGGTGTCTAAATGATTGGTGAATTCGTCATTAAAGAAGTAAATGGTTTTAATATAATTTTCTTTAGTGGGCTCATTTTTAATATCTTTAATATGTCTGTTTAAACTTTTATTTGAAATTATCGGTAACGACCTTTCTGTGGCGATTTGAAAGCTACTTTTCAATAGTGACGATGTGAATTTATTTTTAAAAAAGAAATTGGTCAGCTGAGGAAACTTGCTACCGAGTTCGTTCAAATCGTTATTATAAGCAAATAATTTTGTTCTTAAAGAGACGCCATTGGCCTTTTGATACTGGTATTGAAACTCCGCTTTTAAACTCGCCACATCTACGCTACTTGGACATTCACTCGCGCAAGCTTTACAACTTAAACACAAATCGAAAACGTCTTTCAATTCTTGATGATCGAACTTATTTGTTTTATCTGAATTTGTCAAAAACTCACGCAAGGCGTTTGCTCTGGCGCGTGTAGTGTCTTTTTCATTTCTTGTAGCTCTATAACTCGGACACATCGTACCGCCAAATTCTGGCAGTTTTCGACAATCTCCTGAGCCATTGCATTTTTCAGTTTCCCTTAAAATACCCAAGGACGCTGAGAAATCTAATAAGGTTTCAATTTCAGGCTCGGTTCTGTCCGGTCGATAGCGTAAATTTTCATCCATAGGATAGGCGTCCACGATTTTGCCTGGATTAAAAATATCATGCGGATCAAAGGCTTTTTTTACTTGCTTCAACAATTGATAGTTTTCCTCACCAATCATCAAGGGAATAAACTCGCCTCTTACAATCCCATCGCCATGTTCACCACTCATCGAACCTCGATATTTTTTAACCAAATGCGCCACGTCCGTAGTTATTTGTCTAAACAAAGCGACATCTTCACTTTTTTTAAGGTTAAGAATCGGTCTTAAGTGCAATTCTCCAGCACCTGCATGCGCGTAATAAATAGCTTCTTGATTATGGCCATGCATCAATTGGGTGAACTCGGAGATATAATTTGCCAAATCAGGCAAGGCAACCGCCGTGTCCTCAATACAGGCAGCCGATTTTTTATCGCCAATCATATTTCCTAAAAGTCCTAATCCTGCTTTTCTAAGTTCCACCGCTTTTTCAATATCTGCACCAATAAGCACAGGATACGCATAACTTAAGCCAGAATCCTGAATGGCTTTTAAAAGTTTCTCGGTTTGTTGCTGAACTTCCTCAAAGGTTTCTGCCCTGACTTCACACATCAAAATAGCTTTGGGATCATCAATAATAAAGGTTCTGTTTTCGGCCTGGGTTTTATTTTGCTTGGTACAGTCTAAGATGGTTTTATCCATCATTTCACAGGTATAAAGATTGTGCTCCATGGTCATTGCGACACTTTGAAGACATTTTTCTATACTTTCAAAATGGGCGGCCACCATCATGCTTTCCGTTGGCGGTAGGACATCTAATTGCAGGGTTATTTCGGTGGTAAAAGCCAAAGTTCCTTCGCTTCCCGATAATAGTTTGCACATGTTAAACGGATCAGAAGATTCACTGAACACGTCACTCTTTAAGAGTTCATCAACGGCATAACCAGTATTCCTTCTATGGATTTCAGGTTTTGGAAAATTATCGTGAATTCGTTTTTGAACCTCTTCCTGTTTAAGTTCTTTATATAGGGTTTTATAGATATGTCCTTCTAAAGAGTCTTCTTTTGTTTTATATAAAAAGGCTTCAGGTGTTAAATTTTTAAAAACGACCTCACTCCCATCACTCAACAAAGTTTTCATTTCCAAAACCTTATCTCGTGTCACTCCATATTGTATGGACGTCGTACCCGACGAATTATTCCCAACCATACCACCAATCATACATCGGTTCGAAGTAGAGGTGTTCGGACCAAAAAAGAGTCCGAACGGCTTTAGGTAGTTGTTGAGTTCATCACGAACTACACCTGGCTGTACGGTGACGGTTTTTGCGTTTTCATCGAAGGCAAGGATATTTGTGAAATATTTAGAAACATCCACCACAATCCCTTCACCCACACATTGGCCGGCTAATGACGTCCCCGCAGTACGTGGAATGAGCGATGTTTTATTGGATTGCGCAAAAGCGATAAGCAGTTTTAAATCTGCAATAGTGTTTGGATAAGCAACCGCCAAGGGCAATTTTCTATAAACCGAGGCATCCGTCGCATAGAGCGCTTTCATTAAATCATCGGTATGGAATTCCCCTGTTAGCTGACCTTTAAGATGTTGTACTTCTTTACTTAAATCGTGGATCATTTTTTTATATGGACTTCTTAAAATTCATTTAATTTGGAGCTAAAATTAGGAGTATTTTGCTAATTTTAACATAAAGTTAGCGAGTTATTTTGTTCTCGTTAGATTACAAGATGTATTTTTGTTAAAATTTTAAAACTAAAATTATGAAAAGAATATTTTTAATTGCAATTGCTTTTGTAGGAAGTACTATGTTTATGAATGCACAAGACATTGCTGACAATGCCCTTGGTTTACGTATTGGTGACAATGATGGATTTGGCGCAGAAATTTCTTACCAATTAGGACTAAGTCAAGCCAATCGTTTAGAACTGGATTTAGGACTTCGTAGCGGTAGCGACTACAACGGTTTTAAACTTGCAGGTATTTACCAATGGGTTTGGAACATTGACGGGGGCTTTAACTGGTACGCTGGTCCTGGTGCTGGACTTGGAAGTTATGGATATAAATATAAGGATGCGAACAATAGAAAGGTAAAAGACAATCAAACTTTCGCTTTTATTGGCGGAGATATTGGGATTGAATACATTTTTGACATTCCTTTAATGTTATCTTTAGATTTCAGACCTGAATTTGCTTTAGGAAATGCTCTTCATGATGACCTTGGATTTGATATTGCTTTAGGAATCAGATACCGATTCTAATTAAAAGAATAAACCTTCCTTAACGGAAGCCCATAAAAAACCGTCATTATTTAAATTAATGATGGTTTTTTTTTATGCCTTTTTCAGGTGCATTAGACGATATGCGGTGGGCGTCATTTGGTAGGCTTCCTTAAATATTTTCGAAAAATAACTACGGCTTGTTAATCCGACTTTATATACAATCTCAGAGATGTTGAACTCTGAACTGCGAAGTAATTGCGAAGAAAGGCTCAGTCGTAAATCATTAATATAGTTGTTAACCGTGGACTTATAGAGGATTTTGAAACCCGCCTGAAGCTTGGTTTCTGAAAGGCCGACTTCATTGCAAATATCACTTATGGAACTTGTATGCTCAATATTTTGTTGAATATATTGGACGGCGTCCCTTACTTTTGATACTTCATATTGTCTTAAAACATGCCGGTTATCTTGGTTGTTTAAGTCATCTTTAATATTGAACAATTTGATTCCCTAATAATTGATAGCCACAACTAATCATGAAAATAGTTCTTAAGAAATAATTATCTTCAAAACTTTTTATCTGTTCAAAAACTTCAGCAAGCGCCAAACTGTAATAACCTTCATGGTAAAAACTCTTTTTAGCTGAAACATCGCCAAAAATGTCGTTAAGTTCCGATTTAAAAGGTTCCACAGGACACTCGTCATAAAGCATAAAGCGCTCGCGATCCATTTCTAAGCTATAGAGATTGATATCTTCATTCTTTTTGAAGTGGATGACATGACCATTATAATCCTGACTGGCTACGATAGCTTGTTGAAATTCCTTCAAATCATGACGCGTTTCTTCGTTTGAAAATCGATGATAGAAATGTCCTTTGGTGCAGTATAAAAATTTAAGAGGATGTGTAGAGTCCTTGACAAATTGAATTTCAACATCCATGTTAAAATCACAATGGTATTCAATGATGCCTAGTCCAGATTCCAACATCATGGCTTTGATATAGCCGCTTCCGACATCGCCCTTTAGTTCAACAAAATATTCCCTTCCCTTGAGTTGGAATGGTAATTGGAATGCTTCAGCCAGATCTTTGGTGACTTGATCTACTGGTAAGGAATTCACTTTTATGGTTATCATGCGATTTGATGATTAGTCTCACTGCAATTGTATGTTTGCAGTGATATAAAGATAGAACTATTTCAAGAACTCACAATTCTTTAAAGTTCGCGCATAGATGGCTTCGTACTGAGGCACAACATTTTCGATTGCAAATTTCGCCGATTCTTTGGTCGCATTCAATTTAAAGGTGTTTAGTCGATCTTCATCGCTCAGAATGTAAATGGCGTTTTTTGACATGTCATCAACATCATGGACATCGCTTAAAAAACCTGAAACACCATCTATATTTACTTCTGGTATTCCACCAGTATTGCTGGAAATAACTGGAACGCCTGACGCCATGGCTTCTAAGGCTGCTAAACCAAAGCTCTCGGTTTCGGAAGGCAGTAAAAACAAATCACTGAAACAAAGAATTTTATCAATTTCATGACTGTTGCCAAAAAAGACGACTTTATCTAAAATACCGAGTTTTTTGCACAAGCGTTCGGCGTCTGCTTTTTCAGGTCCCTCGCCTACCATCATTAATTTTGCTGGGATTTCCTTTTGGATATTATAAAATATCTTAATCACATCAGGGATCTGTTTCACTTTTCGGAAGTTGCTGATGTGCGTGATGATCTTTTCGTTTTCATCCGCCATGATCCAACGTTGACAGTCATCAAATTGTGTTTTGTGTCGGCTAAAGTCTATAAAATTGGGCACAACATCTATTTCTCTTTTAATGTCAAATAAGCGAATGGTGTCTTCTTTCAGACTTTGGGAGACGGAGGTTACGGCATCTGACTTGTTGATGCTAAAGGTAACCGCAGTTTTGTAGAAAGGATGGCTTCCAACTAAGGTGATATCTGTACCGTGAAGAGTGGTTACAATCGGAACATAAATGCCTTCTTCCTGTAACATTTCTCTCGCCATATAAGCGGCATAGGCATGTGGGATGGCATAATGCACGTGCAAAAGTTGGATGCCGTGCAACTTTACCATATCCACCAATTTACTTGATAAGGCCAATTCGTATGGTTGATATAAAAATAGTGGATATTCTGGTACGGTCACTTCATGATAATGTACATTACTACCAAGTAAATCCAATCGCACGGGTTGGCTATAGGTTATAAAGTGAATTTCATGGCCCCGTTTAGAAAGCGCCAAACCTAACTCGGTTGCCACTACACCACTACCACCAAAAGTTGGGTAACATACGATTCCTATTTTCATCTTTTATTTTTTTTAGTGACTTAAGTTGCCAACTGGCACTCCGATCTAATAACTCTTTTTATTTTATAATCGCCTCATAAATCAGGCGTTGAATCTCAGTTCTAATGCCTTCTCTCTGTAAAATATTCTTATCCTCATTGGGATACGTTCGGTTGGATAAAAAGACATACACGATTTCTTCTTCTGGATCTGCCCAAGCATAGGTTCCTGTAAAACCTGAATGACCAAAGCTTGCTAATGATACTTGTCCTTTGCTTGCCGATTTTGGTTTGTCAAAGCCAAGGCCTCTTCTTACCCCACTATCACAATAATAGCAGTGATTAAATTTCTTAACAGTTTCTGTTTTTAAATACCGTTTGCCACCATAATAGCCTTCTTGAAGATACATTTGCATAATTTTCGCTACATCGTTGGAGTTACTGAAAATTCCTGCATGCCCGCCCACTCCGTTTTGCATGGCTGCGCCCATATCATGAACATAGCCATGAACGGTTTGATAGCGGTAATAATTGTCTATTTCAGTGGGCACCAGTTGTGTATCACTAAAAATGGCAGCGGGATTATAAGTGGTATGATGGGCACCTAAGGACTGATAAAAACGTTCCTGAACTAATTCGTCCAAGCCTTTATCATAATGTTTTTCAATAAATTTTTTAAGGATAAAATACGGGAAATCACTATACTTATACTGCAACCTCGGAAGTAAGTCGGATTCTCTGATAATCTTTTGAATGGTATCGGGATAGTCCGTTCTTAAATACACTTCGTCCGCTACTTTAATACTGAACTCTGGACTTGAAACGCGTCTGTAGTACTTTGGATCAGGTTTCTTGGAAGCGTCTAAAGTGGCGGTGTAAAATGGAATCCATGGTTTTAATCGGGCATAATGTGATAACATCTGCTTTAATGTGACGTTCTTTTTATTGGAATCTTTATACTCTGGTAAAATTTGAGATAGTTTTGTGTCTGGGGAAACAATTCCTTGCTCTTCCAACTCCATCAATAAAGGCAATGTGGCCAATATTTTTGTAAGAGAAGCCACGTCATACATATCATCTAAATCAACCTTCTCATTCCCTTCATAAGTGTGTTTGCCGAAAGCTTTATTATAGACGACTTTTCCTTTTCGAGCAACCAAAAGCTGAAGTCCTGGCGCTGCCTTACGATCAATTGTAATTTTCGCCATGGAATCCAATTTTTTCAATTTTTCTGAACTCATTCCAACCGATTCAGGAAGTCCGTAACTCAACGATTGGATACCGTTATATATAAAACCGTCGCCAACCTTAAAGTGTTCGCCCGACGAAACTGGCAAAGTTCCTTTTGCAGGAATTGCGCCAAAAATAAGCTGAGCTGATTTACGCATCGAAATCTCACTGTTTTGATAACTGACGACGATACCTTCAATGTTTTCTATGGAATGTAAGTCGATTAGCGCATAAGGTCTCGCAAATACATCTAAAATAACGGTGTTGGTTCGGGCTATTTCATACAGCCATGTCTTTTCCTTATCTGAAAATTGATAAGGTCGCCACGGATTGACGTTCGATTTGTGAAATCCTACAATAACTGTATTATAATTATGAAGCTTAGTTACAATCTCATCTAATTTGTTGGCTTTGATTTCATGCACTTTGGCATATTTTCTCAGTTCCTCCAGATATGCCTTGTTATCAATAGGATCGCCCATTTCAACATAAGCTATCTTTTTTGTGTCCAAATGTCTTAACGGCAATATTTCTTTCTGATTTCGAACTACGGTGATGGCATTTTCCATTAATTGCTCATAGAGCAAATCGTCTTTCAATCGGTTGAGATCCTGTACCAAGTTTTTGGTAGCGATGGGACGGTACTTATTGAGACCAACTTTATACTTCGCCATCAAAATCTTTTTCACAGAATGCGCCAATCGTTCTTCAGTGACTTGATTGGCTTCATAAGCCGCAATAATTTTGTCGATCGCAACAGGCACATTTTCTGAAATCAAAAGCACATCGTTTCCAGCCAAAAATGCGGCAAGATCACTATCTCCAGGTTTGCTAAAAGTTGAAACGCCTTTCATTTCTAAGGCATCTGTAAAAATAAGGCCTTCAAATTGCAGGCGTTCTTTTAATAGATCGGTGATAATATATTTTGATAACGATGAGGGTGTGCCCACTTTCGGCTCCAAGCTTGGCACATTCAAATGTGCCACCATAACGCTGGAAAGACCTTCGTTGATTAACTTTCTATAAGGATAAAGTTCAATGGAGTCTATACGTTGGGCATTGAAATTTATCGTGGGTAAGGTTTTATGACTATCGGTATCGGTATCGCCATGGCCAGGAAAATGTTTGGCACTGGCCAAAACACCAGCATCCTGAATCCCTTTCATGAAAGCTAAGCTTTTGGCCGTGACATTATCCCGATCCTCACCGAAGGAACGGTTGCCAATGATTGGATTTTTGGGATTGGTATTGATATCCACATCGGGAGCGAAATTAAAATGAACGCCAATACGCTTGCAATGTTCACCCAGCTGCCGCCCCATTTGCTCCACAAGTTTATTGTCAGTAATAGCGCCAAGCGTCATGTTATACGGAAAAGCATAAGTGGAATCCAAACGCATGCTCAAGCCCCATTCGGCATCCATGCCGACAAGTAGAGGGACTTTAGAAATAGCCTGGTATTGGTTATTGAGTTTGGCCTGTTTGACAGGGCCTCCGGTAGAATAAATAATACCACCAATTTGATGGTTATTTATTAAGCGGGCTACTTCGGCCTCATTGGATTTATTGTTGTTAGATACTGCTCGTACCATGAATAGTTGGCCAATACGTTGGCGTATATCCATAGTGTTGTAGGTACTGTCAACCCATTTTTGTTGGGCTAAAACGTCGTTTGTCAACAAAGGATTGACAGACTCTTGTGCCGAAATGTTAAATGAAATCAAGCCAAATACAAGGAAGGAAAATAAAAAACGCATATAATTTGGGGTCTTTTTGAAAGTCTAAATACAGGTTAAGAATAGATTTGCAAAATACCACTTTTAGCTTGAAGCCAACAATACTTTATGATAGTTTTATAAGAAGTAATTCTCAACAAAAAACGTGTGATTAAAGCCTTAACTCATAAACCTACTGTGCCAACTTTCACTCGCAGGAACTTCCCAGTTTTCATTAAATTCCATGATTGTATTGACCAAATTATTGAAGACAATCGTGTTTTTTGAAACAGCTTTTTCTTTCGCCATTTTCTTGAAATCCACTAAAGTCTTGTAGGCAATGAAATCACCTTGTTTGTAAGAAACGTTCATTTTGTCCAACAAATCGACGTTGTATTCTTTTTCCAATTGCTGAATAAATTGGACGGAAGCATCAATACTGCATCCTGTTGCCATGGTCAGGTTTTGATTTAAGGCGATGATTATAAATCTCTTATATTTAATAAGGTACCCCGATTGTAAGTCGCTGCCATGAGCAGTCCAATTGGATATAAACGTCTGTAGTTTAGATTCTATTTGTTCAATTTCTTCCTCTGTAAATGAACGACTGGCTTGATAAATCCAAACTCTGGACTCTTCCGGTAAGGTATTAAAATCGACTAGCATTTTATTCTGTTATTTAATTAAATCGATATGTCTATCGTGATATCCTAAAAGATACAAAACACCATCCAGTCCGATACTAGATATGGCACTTTGCGCATTATTTTTTACAGTGGGTTTTGCATGAAACGCGATACCCAATCCCGCGAGATTAAGCATTGGTAAGTCATTTGCGCCATCACCAACGGCTATGGTTTGATTAATATCAATGCCTTCCTTGCTAGCAAGTTCTTGAAGGTATTCCGCTTTCTTATTGCCATCAACAATCTCTCCAAGATAGTTTCCGGTAAGCTTGCCATCTTTAATTTCCAATTGGTTGGCATACACATAATCAATCCCCAATTCCTTTTGCAGATAGTTTCCAAAATAGGTAAATCCACCAGATAATATAGCCGTTTTAAAACCATATTTTTTAAGGGTATCAATCAATCTTCGTGCGCCTTTGGTTATGGGTAAATTAACAGCGACCTCCTCTAACACCTCTTCGTTCAAGCCTTTTAACAATTTCATGCGACGAATAAAGCTTTCGCTAAAGTCAATTTCACCATTCATTGCAGACTCTGTAATCGCTTTGACTTCATCGCCAACACCCGCCAATTCCGCCAATTTATCGATGACTTCCGCCTGAATTAAAGTAGAGTCCATATCAAAACATACCAAACGTCGATTGCGTCGGTAAATATTATCCTCCTGAAAAGCGATGTCTACGCCCAAATCATGAGAGATTTGCATAAACTTGGCGGTCAATTCAGACTTATTATCAATTTTACCTCTAATGGAGAGTTCAATCGATGCTCTTGGATACTCTTCTTTTTTAATGAGCGACAAACGACCGGTAAGTCGTTTAATGGCATCAATATTTAAATTTTTATCTGAAATAACTTGATTGACCTTTGAAATCTGCTCTGCGGTTAATTTTTCTCCCAAAATGGTAACGATATAACGATCCTTACCTTGGTTCCCAACCCACTTTTCGTAATCTTCAGATGAAATTGGTTTGAACTTCGCTTTGACCCCAAGCTCATAAGCTTTAAACAATAAATCCTTTAAAACTGCTGCTGATTTGTCTCCTGATTCAATTTGAAACAGAAAACCTAAAGATAAAGTGTCGTGAATATTAGCTTGGCCGATATCTAATATTTTGGCTTCATAATGTGCCAAAACATTGGTCAAGCTAGAGGTTAATCCCGGTTTATCCTGTCCCGAAATGTTTAATAGAAATATTTCGTTGGCCATTATAAATCCTGCGCATTTGCAATTAACTCAGCAATATCCATAACGGCAGTATCAGCTTCCCTATCTTTAACTTTTACGCCATCGGTCATCATGGTGTTACAGAACGGACAGCCGGTTGCGATAATATCAGCTTTAACCTCAATTGCCTGTTCTGTACGGGCCACATTGATTTCCTTATCGCCCTTTTCGGCATCCTTAAACATTTGAGCGCCTCCCGCACCACAACAAAGTCCGCGCGATCTACAGCTTTTCATTTCTACCAACTCCGCATCCAATTTTCTGATCAACTCTCTTGGAGCTTCGTAAATATTATTGCCACGTCCTAAATAACAGGGGTCGTGAAAAGTAATGCGTTTGCCTTTAAAATTCCCGCCCTCAATAGTTAATCGGCCTTCATCTAAAAGCGATTTTAAGAAGGTGGTATGGTGCATGATTTCGTAATTGCCACCAAGACCAGGATATTCATTTTTTATGGTATTAAAACAGTGCGGACAAGCGGTAACAATTTTCTTGATCCCATAACCATTCAGCACTTCAATATTGGTGACGGCCTGCATTTGAAAAAGAAATTCATTGCCTGCGCGTTTAGCGGGATCTCCAGTACAGCTTTCTTCAGTGCCTAAAACAGCAAATTCCACATTGGCACTGTTTAGCAATTTGACAAAAGCTTTAGTTATTTTTTTTGCTCTATCATCAAAACTTCCAGAACAACCTACCCAAAAAAGTACTTCTGGTTGCTTGCCTTCTGCCATAAATTCTGCCATGGTTGGCACTCTTAATGTATTGCTCATTTTTATTGGTTTGTTAGTTTTAGAATTGATGAGTTGATCTGTTTTCGAGTTAAAAGTTGATGAGTTTAGGGTCAAAACTCATCAACTTTTAACTTCTAACTTTCAACCTTTTCTAGGCTTCATCTTTCCAGTTTAATCTGTCCATCTGATTATATGGCCAAGGCGCTCCGTTATTTTCAATGTTGGCCATCATATTATTAAGCTCCAACGGTGCCGCTGATTGTTCCATAACCAAATATCGACGCATTTCCATAATAATGGACATCGGGTCAATGCTTACAGGACAGGCTTCAACACAGGCATTGCACGTGGTACAAGCCCAAAGTTCTTCTCTTGTAATATAATTATCAAGCAATTGCTTGCCATCCTCTTTAAAAGTGCCATTATTGGCATCGATATTTTTCCCCACTTCTTCCAAACGATCTCTGGTATCCATCATAATTTTGCGTGGAGAGAGTTTTTTACCCGTTTGGTTGGCAGGGCATTCACTGGTACACCGACCACATTCTGTACAGGTATAAGCATTGAGTAACTGCACCCAACTCAAATCCTGAACATCACTGGCGCCAAATTTTGCTGGAGCTTCCGTGCTTTCTGGTTGTGCCGCAAAAGGATCGATTGTAGGATCCATCATCATTTTGACCTCTTTGGTCACCGACTCCAAATTATCAAATTCTCCTTTAGGTTTCACTTTGCCATAATAGGTATTTGGAAAGGCTAAAAGAATATGTAAATGTTTAGAAAAATAAAGATAATTCAAGAATCCTAAGATGCCTATAATGTGCAACCACCATGCACCGCGCTCGATCATATGAATGGTGCCTTCTGAAAGTCCGCTAAAAAATGGTGCGATAAACTGACTGATGACATTCCCGCTCTCCATGGCTTGAAATCTCAAATCGGTAGCATTCATTAATAGGAAAAGTCCCATCAGGATCATTTCAATATAAAGAATGTAATTGGCGTCACTTTTAGGCCAGCTGGTCATTTCGGCCATCCAAAAACGTCTGATTTTAATGATGTTTCTTCGGATCCAAAAGGTAACTACGGATACAAAAACAAGGACCGCGAGGATTTCAAAACTTCCAATTAAGAAACCGTAAACTGACGTCGGTAAAATAGATGCAAACAGTCGGTGGTTTTCATAAATCACCCCTGAAAAAAGTCCATCAAGAATAATCTCTAGAACTTCAATATTAATAATGATAAACCCTAAATAAACAATGATATGTAAAAAGCCAGCCACTGGTCTTTTGACCATTTTACTTTGCCCAAGCGCAATCATTGCCATGTTTTTCCAGCGTTGAGATGTGTTGTCACTCGTATCAACATCATGGCCCAATTTGATATTGCGTATTAGTTTTTTTACATTTTTTGTAAAGTAACCAACGCCAACAATGAGTACAATGGCAAACAGGATATTTGGAGTATAATTCATTAGGAGTTGGTTGGTTAATGGGTTAGTTGTTTTGTAGTTCTATCTGTATCTCGTCTGGTTGTGATTTTTCATCTTCAATGATGTTGCCCTGAGCA
>JBARDR010000179.1:0-4866 GCA_049795335.1 Gelidibacter sp.
CAGCATTACCCAGGCTGAATCTGAATTTTTGAAAGCAGGCATGCGGGTTGCTGTGCCGTTTGGAAAAAGTAAGATTTATACAGGATTGGTCTTTGCTGTTCATCAACAAAAACCAATGGCTTATGACGCCAAGGATATTCATCAAATTTTGGATGATGAACCCATCATTACCCAAAACCAGTTGACGCATTGGCAATGGATTGCAGATTATTATCTGTGTACTTTGGGCGATGTGCTCAGGGCCGCCCTGCCTAATTCGTTTTTGCTGGAAAGTGAAACTATTATCACTAAAAACAATGATAAGATCATCAATGATGTCGACTTGAAGGACGAGGAGTTCTTGGTGTATGAGGCGCTTCATCATCAATCGTCGTTGAAACTTCATGATTTAGTAAGTATTCTGGATAAGAAAAATGTGTTTCCGGTTATCAATGCGTTGTTAGATAAAGAAGCGATATTACTTCAAGAAGAGGTTTATGAAAAGTACAAGCCAAAATTGGTCCGGTATGTCAAGCTAAATTCGCAATATTCGAAGCCAGAAAAATTGCAACAATTGCTGGAAGAGTTGAGTCGCGCACCCAAGCAAAGGGATGTGGTCATGACTTTGTTTTCGATTTCGGCACAAACAAAAAAACCTGTAAAAGTTTCCGATTTATCCGATGCTAGTGACGCGTCTGCGTCTATAATTAAAACTTTAATTGATAAAGAGGTTTTGGAAGAATACCATTTTCAGGAAGATCGCGTCGGCTATTCGGGAGATGCCAATGAAGCCTCTAAAAACTTAAATAGACATCAGGAGAAAGCGCTCGAAGAAATCAAACAGTCCTTTGATAAATTCAATATCACCTTGCTTCATGGCGTAACTTCTTCTGGAAAAACTGAAGTTTATGTCAAGCTAATTGAAGAGGTTATCGCTAAAGGAAAGCAAGTATTGTATTTGCTCCCTGAAATTGCTTTGACCACACAGCTCGTCAGTCGTCTGGAAACTTATTTTGGTGGCAATGTATCAGTTTACCATTCGAAATATTCCTCGCATGAACGTTTTGAACTTTGGAATAATGTACTGCAAAACCAACCCAAAGCACAAATTGTATTAGGTGCGCGTTCATCGATTTTCTTGCCATTCCAGAATTTGGGTTTGGTCATTATTGATGAAGAGCATGAAACCTCGTTTAAGCAATTTGATCCTGCGCCACGTTATCATGCCCGTGATGCTGCCATCGTATTGGCCTCTCTTTTCAAAAGTAAAACGCTTTTAGGATCGGCAACGCCAAGTCTGGAGAGTTACTATAATGTGAAGCAGGGAAAGTATGGCTTGGTAGAAATCTTACATAGATATAATGATGTACTGATGCCCGATATTGAGTTGGTGGATATTCAGGATAAGCACAAGCGCAAACGGATGACCGGTCATTTTAGCGATCGACTTATCGAGGAAATGACGGCCGCTTTAAAGGAAGGACATCAAATTATCTTGTTTCAAAACCGACGTGGATTTTCGCCGATTGTAGAATGTACAACTTGCGGCCACTCGCCGCAGTGCCCTAATTGCGATGTGAGTTTGACCTATCATCAATATAAAAATGAGTTGCGTTGTCATTATTGTGGCTACTATACGATCATGCTCAAAAACTGTATGGCATGTGGCAGTGTGGAGTTGGATAATAAAGGTTTCGGTACGGAGCAAGTGCAGGAAGAAGCACAGGAACTTTTTCCAGAACATAAAGTAGCACGGATGGACTTGGATACGACGCGCGGAAAGTTTGGCTATGATCGGATCATCAATGCTTTTGAGCAAAAGGAAGTGGATATATTGGTAGGAACTCAGATGTTGACCAAAGGTTTGGATTTCCGAAACGTGAAGTTGGTCGGGATTATGAATGCTGACAATATGCTCAATTTTCCTGATTTTAGAGCCCATGAACGCAGTTTTCAATTGATGCTGCAAGTATCTGGTAGGGCAGGGCGTACAGAGGAAAGAGGGAAAGTGTTGATCCAGACCTATAATACACATCACAGAATTTTACATCAGGTCTCTACCAATAATTATGAGGAGATGTATAAGGAGCAGATGGACGAGCGCCATAATTTTAAATATCCGCCAATTTACCGATTGATTAAGATTACTTTGAAGCACAAGGATTTCAATAAAGTAAATATTGGTGCCGAATGGTATGCCACTGGATTAAGACAAGTGTTCAAAAGCAATATTTTAGGGCCAGAATTCCCGCCGATTTCAAGAATTAGAAATCAGTTTCATAAAAATATCCTGATTAAGATTCCGGCAGAGCAATCCTTATCAAAAACGAAAAAAGCCATCGTTAAGATTAACAACAGCTTTTTGAGCATTAAAGAATTTAGGTCGGTTAGGGTGATTCTAAATGTCGATAATTACTAATGAAATAGAGATTTGGAACACATTTCGTAACTGAATAAGTCCCGCTTTTGGCGGAATCTCAGTGTTCATTCTCAAAATTTCTTAATCGAACTAGTTCCGCTTTTGGGCGGAATTTCTTCTACATCTTCAGATTATATAAAATTACTAAAGACTTTTTTAAATGTTGTAATTGAGATCGCCCCCTATTTTATGGGAACCATATCAAATTAAATGTTGTTTAAGGCATCCACAAGTTCTGTCTTTTTATTCCGGCTGAGCGGAATTTCATAAGCACCAACTTCAACATTTTTACTGTTAAAACGGTCTACCTTGTCCAAGTTGACAATGTACGATTTGTGAATTCTTAAAAATTTTCCTTCAGGTAATTCCTGTTCAAAGGCTTTCATGGTTGAAAGTACAACCAAGCTGTTCTCTTCCGTGACCAATTTAACATAGTCACCCAGGGCTTCAATCCATTTAATGTCCTTGATATAAACTTTACGCTTTTTAAGGTTGCTTTTAACGAAGATGTGCTCGCCATCTGCTTCATTGAAATCCAATTTCAATTTATGCAGTTCCACGGCTTTTTCTACAGCAACATTAAAACGTTCTCTGGTGATCGGTTTCTGTAAATAATCTGTAGCATCATAATTAAAGGCTTTAAACGCGTATTCCGTTTTACCAGTAACAAAAATAATTTGGGGTTTGTTGTTGAGGACGTCCAATAGCTCGAAACCATTAAGCACAGGCATTTCGATATCCAAAAAGATGAGGTCAACTTTATGGGTATTTAAGCCGTTTTTTGTTTCTAAGGCACTAGAATATTCTGCAATAAGGTTAAGTGATGAATGATTTTCAATTAACTTTACAATCGATAAGCGTTGTATCGCAGAGTCATCAACTACTACACAGTTTAAAGTCATAACATTTCATGTATTTAGGTTAAGATATCGACAATAGTACAAAAAATTCGGACAAAAACCTAATAACATCGACAAAGTGTTGGATTTAACAAATTTTTTATCAACATATCATTGATGTAAAAATACTTAATATTTAGTTGTGAGAACCATAAATAATGGTTATTTTTGCAGCCATTTTTAATCAATAAATTGAATTATATGAATCATTATGAAACTGTTTTCATCTTAAATCCCGTTTTATCTGAAACACAGATAAAGGAAACAGTAGAGAAATACGAAGATTTTCTTGTTTCTAGAGGAGCGAAGATGGTATCCAAAGAAGATTGGGGCTTAAAAAAATTAGCTTATCCAATCCAAAACAAAAAAAGTGGCTTTTACCACTTATTTGAGTACACTGTAGATGGTGAAGTGATCAATCCACTAGAAGTAGAGTTTAGACGTGATGAGCGTTTTATGCGTTACTTAACTGTGAAATTGGACAAGCACGCCATTTCTTGGGCTGAAAGAAGAAGAACTAAAATCAAACAAAAAGCGTAATTATGTCATCAATAGAACAACAAGCTAAAGGAAAAAAAGATGGTGAGATCAGATATCTGACCCCATTGAATATTGATACAAGCAAAACGAAAAAATACTGTCGTTTCCAAAAGTCGGGTATCAAGTATGTTGATTACAAAGACGCTGATTGGTTATTAGGTTTTGTAAACGAGCAAGGTAAATTGTTACCAAGACGTTTAACAGGAACTTCATTAAAATATCAAAGAAAAGTATCTGTAGCGGTAAAGAGAGCGCGTCACCTTGCGTTGATGCCTTATGTAGCAGATTTATTAAAATAATAAAAACATAACTATGGAACTTATATTAAAACAAGACGTTGAAAATTTAGGATTTAAAGACGATGTTGTAACGGTAAAGAACGGTTATGGTAGAAATTTTTTAATTCCTCAAAAACAAGCGATAATGGCTACGGCTTCAGCTAAAAAAGTATTGGCTGAAAACTTAAAGCAACGCGCTTATAAAGAGAAACAAATTATTGCTGAGGCTCAAAAGCAAGCTGATGCTATCAAAGCATTAGAAATTAAATTAACTTCTAAGGCTGCTGCTGGCGCAACTACTGGTGACAAAATCTTTGGTTCTATTACCAATATTGATTTGGCTCAAGCATTGAGTAATGCAGGCATTTCAGTGGATAAAAAGTTTATCACTATTTCTGGTGGTAGTATCAAACGTTTAGGTCAATATGAAGCTGGTATCAGACTTCATAGAGATGTAACGATTGCTATGACTTTTGAAGTTATTGCAGAAGCATAATTTTTAAGACACATTTTTTAAGAGCCTCAATCCTTTATTGGAATGAGGCTTTTTTCATAATTATAATTTTCTAAGATTTTCGCCATCGCGGAAATGAAAAATAGTTTTAAATGAAATATACAAGACTGAGTAAAGAGCAGTTTGAAGAACTGCATCAGGAATTTATCAACTTTTTAGCCACACAATCCATTACTGCAGATGAATGGGCCGATATTAAAACCAATAAACCAGAAGTCGCAGAAGAGGAATTGGATG
>JBARDR010000180.1:0-3347 GCA_049795335.1 Gelidibacter sp.
ATCTTAGATTAAGCAATAGATCAATTAACTAAAAACATTCGACACTAATCAGGGAAGTACACTAATCCCTCATTCCCACTACCCTCTACCTACTACTCTCCTCAATACCTACTCTCCACCAATTCCTCATCCACATATTCCTGCAGATAGGCAAATCGTCTTGTTAGTTCTCCGTTTTGGGTGATTTTGGCTCGCTTCAAAATCCCGTTTTCGTCATCATTAAAAAATGCCGGAATAACATGTTCCAGGAACATCTCTCCAAAACCTTCACTGGCATCTTTTGGTAGTTCGCATGGCAAATTATCAACAGCCATCACCGTGACCGCATCTTTAGCATCAAAAGCAACTTCTTTTTCGGTGGCGAGATCATAGCCATAAAATGGATCATCAATGGTGGAAGCTCTTAAGGTTGATGCTACAGGACCATCCACATCACAGCTAATGTCCGCCACAAGATTAATATTAAAATCAGACGACTTGGCATCCTCCCGAGTAAACAGAAAAGGGGCGTCATTGCCATAAAAGTGTCCAGCTATAAACATATCCGTTTCTTTGGCATAAGCCATGAAATTACTTTCATATTTATAAGGATGCAGGTAAAACTCAGGCTTATTACCTACTTTTCCATCTTTGCGCTTGTTGTAATCCATAACATCGATCACACAAAACACCGGCTCAGAAAATTTCGAGGTCAAATAAAGTCCATTATCTATTTTCCTTATATTCAAATGATTGATTATTTCTTTGGCACCACGAGCGACTTTTCCAGTTCCTGAAAGCAATATTTTTATAGGTGGAATAGTTATTTTATCCAATTCTGATTTTACTTCCTGCAAACAAGAAAGGGTTTCGACTTTTGGCAAATTGAACAATCCGTCTCTAAGGCCCAAGGCTCTGAATCCATTATAAGCACCCACTAATCCTGCATAACGTCCAAAGCCTATTAAACGTGCACCACTTTTTTTAGCGATGGTTTCGTGATCTATTAATTCGATGTTTTTTTCAAGAATGGCTTGGAGCAATTCTCTATTATGAGCTTGCTTTTTAATAGTATGTGAAAAGAAAATATATTTTTTATTCGGAATCAACGCGTCGATGGGCACTTCCTTAACGCCTATCATCACATCGGCGTCAGACACATCATCGGTAACCTTGAAGCCCAATTTTTCATAAGCGGCATCCGGAAACACTCGTAGATCACTGGATTCTATTATAAATTCGGCTTCGGGGAATAAGGCTCTTGCTTCGGCTAATTTTTCTGGAGAAAATACGACACGTCTGTCAGGTGGATTTTTACGTTCTTTTATAATGGCAAATTTCATCAATAGATAGTCATTTTGTTAGGAAAATTGAATTTCAAGGGACTAAATCACTTCAAAAATCAACTTTTCACGAAAATAAGCCGTTTTTGAAGTTTTAGCAAGCATTCCTAAATAAAAATCTTTATAACCTCCGTTTCAATGTACTAACCTCGGTAGAAAACCCAATGCCATCGCCCATTTTTTGGAGCGCAGAAAGCTGCCGAACGCTTTTAAATTTTAGATTTAAATAATGGGGTCTCATAAAATGTGAGTCGGATGCCGAACAGAAGAATGATGCCTCCAATAACCATTTGCAGTGAAATCACTTCATCGAGCAACCACCAGGCCAGAATCGACGCCAAGATTGCTTGCCCCAGTAAGCTCACTGACACGCGCGTTGCACGCATGTGCTTGGTAGCAAAACTAAGCAGCAACCACGCCAATAGTTGGCAGACGACCCCCTGAATCACCAATACCAACCAGCCATCATTAGAAAATCCGCCAAAAGGTTCGCCCATGGCATAACTCAGCAAACCTAAAGAAACGACCGAGGAAAGCAAGCTGACCATCATAAAGGTCATGATCTCCATTTCGCCTAAAACTCTTTTACTGGTTAACATATAAACGGCATAGAGCATTCCGGAAAGCACTCCAAAAATGAACGCCAAGTTAAAGTCGAAGTTGAGAAACAAATCAAACCCTACCAAAAGCACCATTCCGATGACGGCCACAACCGTACCAATCCAAAAGTTACGTTTAGGCTTATCTTTCAAGAATAAAAAAGACCCGATTCCTACCCAAACCGGCGAAAGATTAGTTAACAAACTGGCTTGAGTTGCTGTGGATTGCTGAATGGCAATATTCCAAACGCCCACATCCAACCCAAAAACAACTCCGCAAAGTACCGAAAGAAAAAATGCTTTTCGGGAGGTCACTTTAAACTGCCCAGTAATGAGAACATAGGGCACCAAAATCGCTGAAGCAATGGCCATTCGGTAAAACGCAGAGATAAGTCCGGGAGTTAAATTTAACTTTACCAAAATTGGAAATATCGAAATACATAAGATGCCGACAACGAGTGCGATCCTTGGTTTTGTCATGACTCAGTCATTTAATTTTGAAGTTGACAAAATTACGGTTAAAGATGTCAATTTGATCATAATCAATTGCTGTATTTTTGATACTAAATTGTCCCAAAAAACAATACATGTCATGAAGCTGGAAGACTTTATATTATTAATCACAATAAAACTCATTGAACTTGGATTGTAAACGTCAATTTGGCAGATAAAGAGCTGTTATTAAACTGGTATATTTTTTGAAATAAGTTATACGGATTTGCAGGGTTAGATGAAACTTTTTGGTAACTTTGCAAGCTGCGTTAGCGATTGAAGCGACATCCTTTTGCCTTTTCGGCAAAAGATATAGCGGAAAGCGCGACCCTTTTCGGGGAACGCCCAAATAATTAAAATTATCTTTTTAATAATAAGATTCCTGCTTTCGCAGGAATTTATCGGGGTCGACTGGTTTTGACAGCGAGATTTATTGAACGGTAAGCACGTCGTGTAATGAAATTGAAACACGTAAAAGACTATTTCGAACTTTTAAACGGCGAGAATAACTACGCTTTAGCTGCTTAATCCGAATCACAGTAGGATTTGCTAATCTCTACCAGGTAGGGAAGCTAAATGTCTCTTGAAAGCCCTGGTCAGCGGCGGTCAGCTCAGAGACATCGTAAATGTTGACATAGGGAGCAAAGCGCTTTGATTTGCTCTTGAAACTAAAGAAGATAAGTTGTAAGTGGGTTGTCTTTAACCAGCTTGCAATCGAAAAAACAAGAAAAGAATAAACGTGAAGAAAGCCCTTTGGTAACTTGTTTGGACGAGAGTTCGATTCTCTCCGACTCCACAATTAAGCACAACTTTGTTGCGGATTTAAACATAAAAAGCTCAACAAGCTTACTTGCTTGATTGAGCTTTGTTGTTTTAAGACGCCTGGGCTGAAAGCACAGAAAGTTGTATTTACAGTATGGGAGTGAAAGTGAAC
>JBARDR010000181.1:0-1797 GCA_049795335.1 Gelidibacter sp.
CCTTTTAACTTAACTAATTCTTGATATGAATAAAAAAATTAAAACACGTAACCAAGTCATTCAAAGTGGCTATATATTTATTTTCTTCCTCTTGATGCCGTTAATTATCATTTCTCAAGAAGTTAAAATGATAGGTAAAGTAATAGATGAATCTAATACACCTTTAATTGGAGCAACAATATTAGAATTGGGAACCACAAATGGCGCAACCACGAACTTTGATGGTGAATTTGAAATAGACGTTGCCAGTTTAAATTCGAAAATAGAAATAAGTTACATTGGATACACTCCACAAATTATAAAAGCTACTAAAGACTTCTCCACGGTTCAAATGACGGCAGATGTATCCGCTTTAAACGAAGTTATAATTATTGGATATGGCGAAATCAAACAAAAAGATTTAACAGGGGCTGTATCTTCTGTTCCCATGGACGAGATTATCAGTCAACCTTCTTCCAATATTGGTGATGCCATACAGGGACGAGCCGCCGGTGTCACCGTCATAACTTCTGGACAACCAGGTAATAATCCAACCTTTAGGATCAGAGGTTCCGGAACAATCGGGAATAATGATCCATTGATTGTTGTAGATGGAATGCCGTTGAATGGTGGCCTAAATCAAGTCAACATGAAAGATGTTGAATCCTTTCAGGTTCTAAAGGACGCTTCTGCAACGGCTATTTACGGAGCGAGAGGTTCAAATGGCGTAATTATTATTAGTACGAAACGCGGTAAAAAAGGAAAAGGAACAATTGACATTGACATATTTACAAGTTTTCAGCAGGCGACGAATGTAATTGATGTTTTAAATGCAGATCAGTTTGCAACTTTAAGCAATGAAATGCTCGTAAATGGTGGCTTCACACCTAATCCTGACTTTTCCAACCCCTCCTCTTTAGGAAACGGAACTGATTGGCTCGATGCTTTTTTTACCACAGGACGTCAAAATAACGTCACGCTTTCATACGCTCAAGGCAATGACAAATCCAATATGTTTACCTCTTTAAATGTCTTTGATCAGGATGGTATTATTATCAATTCAGAATACACCAGGTATATTCTTCAATTCAATTCTGACACACAAATAAATGAACATATCAAATTTGGGAACAGTCTAAAACTGAACTATGACATCAAGAGAAATGGCGATAATAATATTCAAAATGCAATTTTGTCGCTCCCAACCCAACCTATTTATCGTGATAACGGCAATTATTCAGGACCTATAGGTCAGCCTATTTATTCAGGAGATATTGATAACCCTATAGGCAAATCCAATATTGTTAAAAACACGATTAAGGGATATAACCTTCAAGGAAATGTATATGGAGAATTAGGATTTTTAAAATATTTAAAGCTTAAAACCTTGCTAGGCGTTGAAGCTAATTTTTGGGATACCAGAACCTGGTCACCTTCCTACCAATGGGACTCTGACGCGGCACCCAATGCTTATTTATCTGAATCTTCCAATAAAAGCCTGACCTTGGTATGGGATAACACATTGACCTTCATTAAAGAATTTGATAATGGAAGTACAATAAACGCCGTTCTTGGAACGAGTGCGCAGGAAAACCAATTTAAATTCATTAGCGGATCGGTTCAAGGTTTCCCTAGTGAAAGCACTCAAACTTTAAATAATGGACTCTTGCAACCCACTATCAATGGAAGCGGATCTGAATGGTCCATTTTTTCCTATTTTGCTAGAGCGCAATACGATTATAAAAACAAGTATTATCTCACAGCAACCATTAGACGCGACGGTTCATCCCGTTTTGGAACTGGTAATAAATACGGAAC
>JBARDR010000182.1:0-3568 GCA_049795335.1 Gelidibacter sp.
AGTCCATTCTTCGTAACCATTGACCATCGACAAATCCATGGCGATTTTTCTGAATTCCTGTTGATAATTGGAAGTTGTTTTTTCAGAAACCAATCTAGAATGGTCTAAATTCTTCTTTAAGCTCAATAAAATTTGATTGGGATTAACCGGTTTTATGAGGTAATCGGCGATTTTATTACCAATTGCTTCTTCCATGATATATTCCTCCTCACTCTTCGTAATCATCACTATCGGAAGATTGGCGCGTCGTTCCTTAATTTCATTCAGCGTTTCTAATCCCGTTAACCCTGGCATGTTTTCATCTAAGAAAACAATGTCAAAGTTGGTGTCGTCAATTATTTCCAAAGCTCCCGTGCCGCTTTTACAGGTGGTAACATTGTAATTCCTTTTTTCTAAAAACAAGATATGGGGCTTTAGCATATCAATTTCATCGTCAACCCAAAGGATATTTATACGGTTCATGTATATTTGTTTATAATTAATGAATAAAATCTCAAGTTTGAATAAAGTAAACAAACTCAAAATATTTAACGACCCAATTTACGGATTTATTACGATACCAAATTCGTTAATCTTTGATTTGATTGCCCATAAATACTTTCAAAGATTGCGCCGTATTTCTCAAATGGGAATGACCTATTTGGTATATCCTGGAGCGCATCACACCAGATTTCATCATGCCATGGGAAGCATGCATTTAATGCAAAAAGCCATTAATGTCCTTCGTTTTAAAGGTGTTGACATTTCTCAAGAAGAGGAAGATGCTTTGTTAATAGCCATACTCTTGCATGATATTGGCCACGGTCCCTTTAGTCATGCCATGGAGCATAGTATTGTCACGGGAATTTCACATGAAGCTATTTCCCTTCTTTTTATGAAGCGTTTGAATCAGGAATTTAACGGAAGTTTAACGCTGGCCATTCAGGTTTTTAAAGGAGAATACCACAGAAATTTCATGTGTCAGCTCATTTCAAGTCAGCTGGATATGGACAGAGCCGATTATTTAAAACGTGATAGTTTTTATACCGGTGTTGCAGAAGGCAATATCAATGCTGAACGCTTGATAACTATGTTGAACGTGGTAGACGACGAATTGGTGGTAGAGGAGAAGGGCATTTATAGCGTTGAGAAGTTTTTGGTAGCCAGAAGATTGATGTATTGGCAGGTTTATTTGCATAAAACAAGTGTGGTGGCCGAACAATTACTGATGCGTGTTTTAAAACGTGCCAAGGAACTGTCTAATAAAGGGGTTGATTTAAAAGCGAGTAGTGCCTTGACTTATTTTTTGAAAAATGACATCAATAAGTCAAATTTCACCATGGATACGATTGATGTTTTTGCGCATTTGGATGATTATGACATCGTTTCAGCAATGAAGGAATGGCAATATCATGATGATTTTGTGTTGAAAAACATCTGTTCTATGATTATTAATAGGGACTTACTCAAAGTGAAATTAAAAGAAAAAAAGCACAAGATTGAAGATGTCCAAGCGCATAAGGAACGATTAATGAAGCAGCATGATATTAGTGCTGAAGAAGCGGGCTATTTTGTATTTACAGGAGAAGTTTCAAATCAGGCTTATGAGCTGAAATCCCAGAATATAAATATTTTATTAAAATCGGGTAAAATCAAAGATATCGTAAAAGCCTCCGATCAGTTGAATTTAAAAGCGCTTTCAAAGCCAGTGACCAAGTATTACATTTGTTATCCGAAAGAATAGGTTTGAGGTGAAGTTATGTGAAATCTGAGACGAGTGGTTTAATAACATCCATTAATACTGAGTCTGTCGAAGTAACTTTACAACAAATAACAATATATGATACATTTTTTCTATTTTTGCCAATCATGAAATTTACAGCACTACAAATAGCAGAAATTTTAGAGGGCGATATCGTTGGAAATCCAAATGTCGAGGTCTCTAAACTATCAAAGATCGAAGAGGGTATTGAAGGGTCATTGACTTTTTTAGCCAACCCTAAGTATAAATCACATATTTATACCACCAAGGCATCCATAACTATTGTTAACAGATCATTTGAGCCCGAGAGTGACGTCAGTACGACCCTTGTAAAGGTTGATGATGCCTATAAATCGTTTTCTAAACTTTTAGAATATTACAATCAGGTAAAACTGAATAAGTTTGGGATTGAACAACCTAGCCACATTTCTAAAAACACAACCCATGGAGATGATGTATATATTGGCGCATTTACCTATATAGGTGAGAATGTATCCATAGGTAACAATGTCAAAATTTTCCCTAATTCTTACATTGGCGATAATGTGAAAATTGGAGATAATACGGTTTTGTTTGCTGGGGCTAAAGTGTATTCTGATTGCATTTTGGGTCAAAATTGTGTTATTAACTCAGGCGCAATTATCGGCGCTGACGGATTTGGTTTTGCACCAAACGAAAATGGTGAATACACCAAAGTGCCACAAACAGGAAATGTTATTTTGGAAGATTTTGTGGATATTGGTGCCGCAACTACTATTGACAGAGCCACTTTAGGATCGACCATTATTAGGAAAGGTGTGAAATTGGACAATCAAATTCAAATCGCACATAATGTTGAAATAGGTAAAAACACCGTTATTGCTGCCCAAACTGGCGTTGCAGGCTCTACCAAAATTGGAGAAAACTGTATTATTGGTGGTCAGGTTGGGATAGTGGGTCATATTACCATAGGTAACAACGTGAAAATACAAGCACAGTCTGGTATTGGCAGAAATGTTAAGGATGATGAAGTTCTTCAAGGCTCACCTGCATTTGCTTATGCCGATTATAACAAATCTTATGTGTATTTTAAAAAGTTACCTAAAATCATGAAAGAAATTAATAACATTGATAAGAAAGTAAATGGGAATAGTTAAGACAGACATCAAGCAGAAAACGATTCAAAACAAAGTTTCGTTAACCGGTGTTGGATTGCATACAGGTAATAATGTGACACTCACGTTTACACCTGCACCAGTGAATTCTGGATATTCATTTAAGCGTGTTGACCTTGAAGGAACACCACTCATTGAAGCAGACGCCAGTTATGTAACCAATACACAACGTGGTACCTGTTTGGAAAAAAACGGCGTTATTATTCAAACTTCTGAGCATGTTTTGGCTGCTCTTATAGGAATGGATATTGATAACGTTATTATTGAATTGAATGCTTCTGAGCCTCCTATTATGGACGGTTCTTCAAAATTTTTTGTTCAGGCACTTGAAGAAGCAGGAATTAGGGAGCAAGATGATTTCAGAGAAGAATATGTGGTTACAGACGTGATCACTTATGTGGATGAAGAGTCTGGAAGTGAAATGATCATCATGCCGTCAAAAGAATACCAAATAACCACAATGGTCGATTTTGGCACTAAAGTTTTAGGCACACAAAACGCGACTTTAAATAATATTCACGATTTTAAGGAAGACATCTCAAATGCAAGAACCTTTAGTTTTTTGCACGAAATTGAAATGCTTCTGGAGCATGGATTAATAAAAGGAGGCGATCTCAATAATGCGATTGTTTATGTAGATAAGGAATTATCCGCTGAAACAATGGGAAAACTG
>JBARDR010000183.1:0-7328 GCA_049795335.1 Gelidibacter sp.
CGATTTAACTGCGGAACAACACCACAAAAAAAACAACTTGACTGCTCTTGGTTCACAGGCCAATATTTATTTAGAAAGTGAAAAACAGAATGAGTTTCAAATAAACAACACGGCGAATACTATTCAGTTAATAGGGTATTTGCAAGAAGTAATTAAGGAAAAAAATAAAAATTCCGATCTATTACCATCGAACCTTGGGATTGCCGATCCTAATGTGACTCAAATTACAAAAACGCATAATGAATTGGTTGCCCAGCGTGATAATTTATTAAAAAATTCAACGGAAAAAAACCCTACAGTAATTAAGTTGAACAATCAAATTGATGCCTTAAAAAATAATTTAGAAAGCTCGTTGACAAACATGAAGAAGACTAGCGAAATTACCCTCAACAATCTCACCAAAGAAGATGTGCGGATAAGAGGGCAACTTTATTCTGCACCAACAAAACAAAGGCAACTTCGTGACATTGAAAGACAACAAAGCATCAAGGAATCACTTTATTTATATTTATTGGAGAAGCGTGAAGAATCAGCAATAAGCCTCGGAATGTTTTCTCCCAACGCTAAAGTTATTGATACTGCCTATTCAACTTATCAACCAGTTGCTCCAAAGAAAAACTTCACATATTTAGCCGCAATATTATTGGGATTAATGCTACCAATCGGTCTGATTTATATCATGGACCTACTCAATACTAAAATTTATGATAAAGAAGACTTATTGCAGGTTCTCAAGATTCCATATATAGGGGACATTCCAATGACAAATAAAAACACGAAACTAATAAACAAAGTTGACTACTCTGCTAAAGCAGAAGCTTTTAGAATCTTACGATCAAATATTGATTTTTTATTAAAAAACCAAGAATCAAAAACTAAGAAAATATTTATTACTTCAACCCGAGCACAAGAAGGAAAGTCACACACGAGTACTAATTTAGCATCCTCCATTTCTTTTTCAGAAAAATCCGTCCTTTTAATCGAAATGGACATTCGCGTGCCTAAAATAATGCAATATCTTAAAGAGAAACCTTCAACTAAAATAGGTTTATCAGACTTTTTAGCTGATAAAACATTGAAACCTGATCAGATTTTGAATAAACTGAAGGACAACGAATATTTGGATGTTATTGCCTCTGGAACCATCCCTCCTAATCCTTCTGAACTGTTGATAAGCGAGAGAGTTCAAGAGTTATTTGATTATTTCGAAGATAAATATGATTACATTATTGCGGATACCTCGGCAGTTGGATTGGTAAGTGACACACTTATTATCTCTAAATTTGCTGATATGTTTATCTATGTCGTTAGTGCTGATAATATTGACAAGAGACAGTTGGTTGCAGTTGCAAAACCATTGTTTGAAGATCATAGACTACCAAATATGAATTTGCTTTTAAATGGAACAAATTTTGATAAAAAAGGTTATGGTTATGGATATGGATATGGAGCATATCCTCATAAGAAGAAGTGGTATCATTTTATTTAATTATCAGATTTTATAGATAAAAAAACTCCGATGCTTTACACATCGGAGTTTTTTATTATTGTCGTTTTCTTCGCTTCCGCTCTTTCTTAAGCAACATCAGCTCCCTACTTGTTTGTCCCGCAACTGATGTATTCTCTTCAGCGCGTCGTATCAAATAAGGCATCACATCCCTTACAGGGCCAAATGGCACATATTTAGCAACGTTGTAACCTAGTGCTGCCAGATTGAAGCTAATATGATCGCTCATCCCGTAAAGTTGCCCAAACCATACACGGTTGTCAGTTTTGTCTATATTCAATTGCTGCATAAGGTCCATTGCCAAGTAACAGCTTTGCTCGTTATGCGTTCCTATAAATAGTGAAATAGTATCTAGACTTCTAAGTATATATTCCAAGGTGGCATCAAAAGTTAAATCAGTTGCTTCCTTGGTGGCACAAATAGGCGAAGCATAACCTTTTTCTTCTGCTCTCTCACGCTCTTTCTCCATATACGCACCACGCACAATCTTTACACCAATAGTAAAACCAACTTTTTTTGCGCGTTCATGAAGTGCTTTAAGGTAATCAAGTCTATCCCAGCGGTATAATTGTAAGGTATTATAAACAATAGGAATTCCTGTATTATACTTTCGCATCAGTTCTTCACACAAATCATCAACAGCGTCCTGCATCCAGGTTTCTTCAGCATCGATCAAGATTTCAACATCTTTCTCTTTAGCCAACTTACACACCTTGTCATAACGTGCCACTACTCTATCCCATTCTTCTTGCTCTTGCGATGTAAATGGTTTGCCTTCGCCTTTCTTTTCATACAAATAAGATCTTCCAAAACCGGTGGGCTTAAATACAGCGATGGGCATGGATTTCCGCTCATCAGTAAAATTGATGATTTTCATGGTTTTTTCCATGGCAGCATCAAAATGCACTTCTGTTTCTTTTCCTTCTACCGAAAAGTCCAATACAGAACTCACACCTTGGGCGTACATCCTATCGATAACGGGCAAACAATCCTCTTCATTGATGCCTCCGCAAAAATGGTCAAAAACTGTCGCTCTAATTAATCCCTTTACGGGCAAGTGCGCTTTCAAGGCGAAATTTGTAGCTGCGGTACCTATCCTTACTAAAGGTTGATGGGAAATCATCTTAAACAAAAAATAAGCGCGCTCCAGCTCTGAATCACTTTTCAAACGAAAAGCGACTTCGGTATTTTCAAAAATATCTGATTTTATCATAGTAGGTAAATAAATTTCAAATATATTGATTCATTCGCTATTATTTAATTTAAAACTGCTTATTTTCATCCCCTATTAAAACTATCAAGACCATGACCTCAATTACCACCAATAGTTATGCAGTCCACTTTAATGACAATGGATACGCAGAGTTAAATAACTATTTGAAAGACAATCGTTTTTCCAAAATATTCATTATTGTTGACAACAATACACATCTTCATTGCCTACCGCAGTTCATGTCTAAACTAGAAACAGATTTAAACTGCGAAGTCATCGAAATTGAAGCGGGCGAAGCCAATAAAAACATAGATACCTGCGTCGGCGTATGGAATGCCCTTTCAGAATTGGGCGCCGACCGAAAAAGTCTCATCATTAATGTAGGTGGTGGGGTTGTCACTGATTTAGGCGGATTTGTCGCTTGTACCTTTAAGCGCGGTTTGAAATATATAAATGTCCCTACCTCGCTTTTGGCAATGGTTGATGCTTCTGTTGGAGGAAAAACCGGCGTGGACTTGGGTGCTCTTAAAAATCAGGTTGGTGTGATTTCTTCAGGAGATATGGTACTTGTGGACACCGGCTTCTTGGATACACTTCCTCAAAATCATTTAAAAAGTGGTTTGGCTGAAATGCTAAAACACGGCCTTATTTATGATCCACAATATTGGAATAAATTTTTAAATCTAAACAACTTATCCTTAAGCGATTTAGATAATTTAATTCACGAGTCAGTTGAAATAAAAAACTCGATTGTCGCTGAAGATCCTTTTGAGCATGGTTTGCGTAAAACGCTCAATTTCGGGCACACTTTAGGTCACGCCATCGAGTCTTATTTTTTAAGAGAAACAGATAAAGAGGAACTGCTTCACGGAGAAGCTATTGCCATTGGAATGATAATGGAAACCTATATTTCTGCAAAATTATTAGGCTTTCCTAAAGATGATATGGAAACTATAAAACAAACCTTTCTTAAAATTTTCAACAAAGTTTCGATTGAAACCTCAGATTATGATGCCATAATTGATCTTTTAAAATATGACAAAAAGAACGAACATGGCAACATCAATTTTGTATTATTGGAAAAGATAGGCGCACCTAAAATTGATTGTTTAGTAGACAACGAACTGCTCATTAAGGCCTTCGAGTATTACAAATCATAGATACCGTGCTTTTATAATTTGAAGATGATGATTTTCATGCCCCACAATTATAAACGCAGCTGCCCTAACAGAAAGACTGCTGTGGTTAGCAATTCCCCTTGCCGTCAATACTTCCTGATTAAAACTAGCGAATAAGGATATAGTTGCCATTCTCACAGTCTCGTATTCTGACAACAGATCGTCAATGTTTCTGTTGTCAGCATAACTATGACTAACAAAACCATCTTGATCAAAACCAGACAACTCAGTCTTGTCATTTCTGGCAATACAAAGCGCACGATATGCAAATACCCGCTCTGTATCAATTAAATGTATAAAAATCTCTTTTACGCTCCATTTGCCTTCTGCGTAACGATAAGAAATTTTATTTTTATCAATATTTTTAATAAAGGAAACTACCAATTTACGATTGCGTTTTAAAGCATCCAATAGTTCTATATCCTCGACATTATCAATATAAGGTTGATAATAACTATTGTACTCATCTGAATCCAGCTCACTTCTCCACATAAAAACGCATATAACTGTTATTTTAAAAAAAACACCCTTTAGTGATTGCTCAAAAAAGGGTGCATAAGTATCAAAAGTCTTAAAACATTACATCTCGTTAAAAATCGAATGCATTAAGCGTTTTTTATCATTTATGCTCTCCTCTAATGAAATCATAGTTTCCGTTCTGTAAATACCTTCAATATCATCTAACATAAAAATAATGTCTTTAGCATGTGAAGTGTTTTTAGCCCTTACTTTACAGAAAATGTTAAATTTACCTGTTGTAATATGCGCTACCGTAACAAACGGAATTTCATTAATACGCTCTAAAACAAATTTCGTTTGCGAAGTATTATTCAAGAAAATCCCAACGTAAGCGATAAATGAATAACCAAGTTTTTTATAATCTAAGGTTAACGACGAACCTTGGATAATACCTGCCTCTTCCATTTTTTTGACACGAACGTGAACCGTTCCTGCCGAAATCACTAATTTTTTAGCTATATCCGTGAACGGAACTCGTGTATTATCAATTAACATGTCTAAAATCTGATGATCAATTTCATCTAACTTGAACTTTCCCATTTATTGTAAATTATTAAATTTTTTACAAAAATAATAGAAATTTGTTGAAGATAATACATCTAAAGTTAGATAT
Source organism: Gelidibacter sp. (assembly GCA_049795335.1). Taxonomy (GTDB): domain Bacteria; phylum Bacteroidota; class Bacteroidia; order Flavobacteriales; family Flavobacteriaceae; genus Gelidibacter. The sequence continues at coordinate 5,031 of JBARDR010000183.1, forward strand.
TTTATACTAATAGAGAGTATTTATCACTTTTTAGGAATACGAAATCGATTGCGTCACCCTCTTTTAACTCCACATTAACATCGCAAAACACCAATTGGTGGTTGGCATTAATTTCTTTGTGGCCAAAAAAGTGATTCAAATCTGATATTTTTTCGATTTTAGGAATAAAAATGATCTGTTTTCGATCAAGTTTCTCTTCGTATTGAATTGCAATATCTAAAATCTCATAGCCCATACCTTTTTTCAGCTTCGCTTTTCGGATAATAATATCGTAAAACAATTTTTCATTTTGTGGAATTTTCAAATACTCAGCTTCATTAACTCCTTCTATTTCATTAAAAGCAATCTCAATGATTCCAACCCATAGCGATTGGAATATTAAACTCCTGACCTTATCCCGATCATAATCGCCGGGATGATGCCCCGCTTCAAACAAGATGGTTGGCACGTTTAACACCTGAAAAGTATCCCCAACACAGTTAATATTAAATGCATCATCATAAACACCCACTTGACCAGGAATCTGTTTTTGGAGATATTCATTCATCTTAACAATAACATCCATTGCTTTTTTACGGGTTTTCGTAATGGAACAAATATCATCTTGCGCTGGTGCTAAAAAGGAAACAGTAGCTGGCTTATCAAATACACCAGCGCTAAAAATAGTACGCTGGCCATGAAGATTAAAACAGAAATCCGGTTTAAAATTCTCTAAACACACTCTGAGCACCCTGCTTTCTGGCTGTGTCAAATTTTGAGCATCCCTGTTTAAATCGACTCCGTTTGCATTTAAACGGGTGTAAAATCTAGAACCATCAGGACTCAACATAGGAATGATGCCAATAGTGCATTTGTCTAAAAGATTTCTAACGCTTCCATTTTTTGTGTCACCCAAAAGATTCAATAAATCGAATACCGCTTTAGTGGTTGTGCTTTCGTTTCCGTGCATTTGAGACCACATTAAAATTCTCTTTTCTCCACAACCGATTTTTATAAAATGAATGTTTTCATTCAAAACCGACTTTCCAATAACGGTCACTTCAAAATACTTACTATGTTTTTCAAAAAGGTTTTTTATGTGATCGGCATTAATATAACGACCAAAAAGCGATCCTTCTTGGTACTGTTGATAATCTATATTTACGTATGTTTTAGTCATGTGATTTAATTGTGCTACAAATGTAAACAATTGATTAATTACATTTGTAAACATCAGATTCCACTGCTTTTGTTTACAAAACTATACAGATTACTACTCAACTGGAAGTCAAACCTCGTTTTCGAAGCAACACAAGTTATATATTTTTTAATAAAACAATTAACTAAAGATTATCAGGCAATTAAATGTTTTTTAATGAAGTTAAACTTTAATACAAAACAATAATAGATATTGCATTTTGATGATAGATAGATTCTATTTATTACATTTGTAACAGTATTAAGACTGATATATAAGTTTACAATGATAAACACTGATGATTTTACAAAGCGACTACAAAAAGTCATCGATTACTACGCGGAAACAGCCTCTTCCTTCTCTGATAAAATTGGTGTTCAGCGCTCAAGTATTTCGCATATTTTATCTGGTCGAAATAAGCCAAGCCTAGATTTTGTTATGAAAATTTTCGCCAACTATCCCCAAGTTGAACCCTATTGGCTATTGAATGGAAAAGGTAAATTTCCCTCCCAACCTCAAGAATCTAATGTGGAAATAAAACAAAATTCAGAAACTCCGAGGCCAACAGTTAGTCTAAAATCAGAAAGTAACGACAAGAGCATTGACAAGATTGTTATCTTTTATAAGGATGGTACATTTAAGGAATTTGTGAAAGGCTAATTAATTTCATCGAACAAATGGGCTCATTAACTTTAAGGCTTTTCGTTACGGAATAAAATTCTTTTACTTAGTTTTGCATCTAAATCCAATGAACATGAAATTACCTTTAGTTTTTATATGCTTACTCCTTTTAACAAGTTGTTATAATAAAGAACGCGAGTGTAAAGATTTTAGAACAGGCACCTTTGAGTTTAAATACACCATCGATGGCGTTGAAAAAACTGGACGCTTTGTAAGAACTGATAGCACCAACATTGATTATTACGAAAACAAGATCGATACGGCTTCAATCCGATGGATAAATGATTGCGAATTTATCATGAAGCATATCAATCCGAAAAATATGAGCGAAGAAAAAGCGATTCATATGAAGATCTTGTCCACAACCAAAGACTCTTATACCTTTGAATACAGCTTAGCCATTCAGCATGGTAGCCAGCAAAAGCATATTGAGAAAGGTA
>JBARDR010000184.1:0-1565 GCA_049795335.1 Gelidibacter sp.
CCTGTAACCGTCCCCCAGTTACTACCAAAGGAATAGTGAGTTGTCGTACCACTAGCGCCAGTGTTGCTAATTGTAAATCTACGATCGGCTTTGAAAGGAAGTTGTGGGGTATGGGTGTATGTAGGTATTCCGGCTGTTGATCCTGAGCCATTAGTTATCACAGGTTGTGGATCTGTATCGAAATATATCGTAAATAGATCATTTGTAGCAAAAGTGCCTGATGTTCTAAACGCTCCAAAATACATTGTCGTTGCATCAAAAGAAACGTAGTAATCCACGTCGTCGTCACCAGTTATTTTTTGTGATTCGTGAAAGTCAGAACGTTGGCCAGTAAATGTAACAGTTTGCGAATAAGAATAATTAAAGGTAAATAGTAATCCTGCAAAAAGAATCCAAGTTGAGATGTATTTTTTGACCATAAATTTAGGCAATAAGAAGTTGTTAGAAATAATACAAGGATATAATCTGGTACAAGGTATATAATCTAATCTTCATTTTTGAAATAATCCAGAAATAAATCCGATGAACGGTATTTACGTCTTGTTATCTGCCTGTATATTATGGGTTTGTGTTTTTGACCGAACTGTTGTATGATGAATTGCTTTTAGCTACTTTTTTGGTTTTCTCAAATGATCCTGCCCTTAATTTTACGATATACATCCCGTCCATTAATAGGGACAGATCGAGTTTATTATCTTCATTTTGCTGATCAAGTTCGTTATTGAACATAATACGTCCTTGCGTATCATAAACCGTTACGACCGTGTCTGGCATAATATTACCTTTGATGTGTAAGGTCAGGGAGCCATTGGTTGTGAAAATTTGAAGGTCGTTCAGCCCATTGCTACCATAAGACATGGTAGAATTTACCAAATGTAAAAAGAAACGTCCGGTACCAATTACATTGGTGTTGGCGATGAATTGATAATTGTCCAGATTTAGCAAGGTGAAGGTCCCTTTATCTTTATCTTCCAAATACACCTCTGTTTCTTCAGGTAGCCGGGTATTACCTATGCTTACGGTCATGAGTTGTCCCCTAGATGCATTTAGTCCTAATGGAATTTTGATGCCCTCTGCGAGATCGGTATAGGGAAGTGATTGCACCGCCATATCAAGTCCAGTATTATTTTCTGACAAATGTGAATAAATGGCAAAATCAGGAGCTTTGCCACCAAATACACCAGCATCATAACCCGGATCTAGACCTTTGGTGGATTGGTCGTTAAAATAGAATTCTGTACTGTAGTTTAGCAGTCCGCTGCTGAGGTTGATCTTCAGAAACCCTACGTTATTAGCTATAGTATCTTTATCAACCTTGAAATTGTCCGTGTTGCCTGTAGTGCGCATAGGAGGTGTAAATGATATCGTCCCTCCTCCAATTTTGGAAGCCATCATAAAACCTTGACCAGGTTTTATCTTAGCATTTGGATGAAGCGTAAGATATGCTAAGTTTTGTATAGACCATCCATTTGAAATATCCGGGTCGAATACATAAATGCCAGCTGCGGTTGGCGCTAATTGTGGAGTATTGGTGTTTAGAAATTCTGGTAAATTGATATATGAAG
>JBARDR010000185.1:0-3399 GCA_049795335.1 Gelidibacter sp.
ACCTAAGACTATGTTAATGGTAAGCGTTGAAACAGGAGTGTTAAGGGCTAATATTTGTCGTTATGTAGCTAAATGGCGAAAATTAAAACGAATAACCTCAGTTAGAACTGATTACTGTAAAATAACAAAACATCTTGCAGACTATTTAACTACCGACCCCCACCAGTTCCCTAAGTCGAACCAGTATGAAATGATGTTTTAAGCTATGGAAGCAGAAAAATTAAGCATTGGTATTGATGAGATTTTAAATGAAGCTGAAAACATATTAAAGTCCGTTGAAATAGACAAAGAACACCTTAAGCAAAACCAAGTTGATAATATTTTAAATGAAATGCTAAAAGGTATTGAACCAGTCAACTTTAGAGAGTATTGTAAACTGGATAATGATAAAGACAAATTGCAAAAGAAACATTATTTAGTTGCTTGTATCGAATTGCTTTTAAAGACCGTAAACGATAACGGGTTTAGTCTTTGCCGTAAAAGTGAATTTATTTATTTGTTTAATTCTGAATATTGGGAGAATGTAAGCGATGAGGTTTTTAAAGATTTTTTAGGCGAAGTTGCCCTAAAAATGGGAGTTGATAAGTTTGATGCTAAACACCATCTTTTCAAAGATGAATTGTATAAACAGTTTATAGCAGATGCAGGATTAAAAGAGATTAAGCCAACAAACGGAACTACTTTAATAAACCTCAAAAATGGCACTTTTGAAATATCGCCAAAGAAACAGTTTTTAAGAACGTTTAAGAAGGCCGACTTTTTAACCTATCAATTACCCTTTGCCTATGATAGCGAAGCCACAGCACCACAGTTTCAGAAGTTCTTAGATGAGGTATTGCCCGAACTTGAATTACAGAATATACTTGCAGAATATTTAGGCTACATTTTTGTAAAGAACAGCGTTTTAAAGCTTGAAAAAGTATTGTTGTTATTTGGAACTGGAGCAAATGGTAAGAGCGTTTTATTTGAGGTGCTAATGGCTTTATTAGGTAGTCAAAACGTTGCAAACTATTCTTTACAATCCTTAACGGCTGAAAATGGGAATTCAAGGGCAATGTTAGTAAATAAGCTACTCAACTATGCAAGTGAGATAAACGGTAAACTGGAAAGCAATATTTTTAAACTTCTTATTTCGGGAGAACCAGTCGAAGCAAGACTACTTTACAAGAATACTCAAATTATTTCGGACTATGCAAGATTTATGTTTAACTGTAACGAATTGCCCAAAGAGGCTGAAAATACAAACGCATTTTTCCGCAGGTTTATAATCCTACCTTTTAGGGTTACAATAGCACCCAACAACCAAGACAAAGAACTTTCACAACGAATCATAGAAACGGAATTATCGGGCGTGTTCAATTGGGTTTTGAATGGCTTAACTCGACTTCTAAAAAACAAAGACTTTTCACAAAGCAGTATTGTTCAAAATGAAGTATTACAGTATCAAAAAGAAAGTGATAGCGTAATGATGTTTTTAGAAGATGAGAATTACCAAAAATCGATTGATCAAGATAGACCTCTAAAAGATGTTTTTGCAGAATATAAAAGTTACTGTTTAGATAGTGGTTACCGTTTGTGTTCAAACCGTACCTTTTCAAGTAGGCTAAGAAAAAGCGGGTTTACAGTTGAGAGGAAAGCGTATGGTAATGCCGTTTACATTGAAAGGCAATTAATGTAGGTAATGTATAAAATGTACCTCTAAAAACAAATAAAATTTAGCAGTATGAATAATTACAGATACACATTAGAGCCTTACAACGGAATGAAAACCCGTTACCATTGCCCAAACTGTAATAAAAAAGGTGTGTTTACAAAGTACATTGATCTACAAGGTAACGAGTATTTGAATGATGCCGTTGGCTACTGCAATAGACTTGTAAAATGTGGTTATCACTATAAGCCAAAGGAGTATTTTAATGATAACAATATTTCATTGGATACCCCGATTAGCCACAAGGTTACAACAAGCGCAAAACCTAAACCAAAACCAAAAACCAGTTTTGTTGATGTTGAGGTAATGCAGAAAAGTAAAGCCAGTAAAAACCCTAATTACTTCATTGATTATTTAACCAGTTTATGGGATTTAGATACAGCTTTATATTTAGCAGATAAATACAATATTGGTACTTCTAAACTTTGGCAGGGTGCAACCGTATTTTGGCAAGTCGACAAAAACAACAATGTTAGAAGTGGTAAAATAATGCTTTACAATGCTTCCAATGGCAAAAGAGTAAAAGAGCCTTATAATCATATTAACTGGGTGCATTCGGCTTTAAAGCTTGACAGCTTCAATTTAGAGCAATGTTATTTTGGTGAACATTTACTAAATGAATATAAAAGCAAACCCGTTGCCATAGTTGAAAGCGAAAAAACCGCTATTATTTCAAGCGTTTATTTGCCCGAATTTATTTGGTTAGCGTGTGGAAGTGCTAACAACCTAAATGAAGTAAAAACAAGATGTTTAAAAGGGCGTAACGTGGTACTGTTTCCCGATCTTAAATGTTATGAACTATGGAATGACAAAATACCACAACTTACCAGTTTAGCAACCTTTAGAACCTCAACACTTTTAAACGACAAAGCAACCGAAACCGAAAAAGAACAGGGTTTAGACCTTGCAGATTATTTAGTAAAAATAAAACATTAATTATGACGACAGAAGACACCGCACTATTAAATAAAATATTTAAAAAAGTCGATTTTAACGATGAAGATTTTAGCTTCTATATTCTATACTCATTTATAATTACCCATTATCCTGATGCCAACATTATGGAGCTAGATTTATCAGAGAAAGCGGATAATTTTAAGGATGCATTAGTAGACGTTTTAGATTTGGTAAGGAGTAACTGCCTGAAAATTTCATGAGTTTGCGAAAACCTTTCTTAACTTAAAGATTGAAAATATTCAATGATGTACATTTATACACCTTTTGTTCTAGGAACAAAGTTAGTTGCCAGTAATTTTATTTAGAAAGACAGAAAAGTTTGCGAGTTATGAATTGCTTTATACCTGAATGTTACCGACATAAAAAACCTAAAATATTTTGAGGGTGTAAGACACTTAACACCCCGTACCTCATAATAAATCGGTTTTCTTTTTATGGTAAGTTCGGCTTTACCTGTATTAAGCCCCGCACCTCTGTGTATAGAGGTTTTTTTATAAAAGAGGTAAAGTGTAGTTTAGATGTGTGAGGGTAAATGCTTAAATTGATTGCTTCGCGAATGAGGGCATACCGATAATTTTTGATTGCTTTTAAAACTAACTACTCAAAAGGATTCCATATCTCGTATTCTTTCCCAGTTTCATTATTGTAAGTAGTATATTTTACGTTTTTATTCCCTATAATATTAATGAAATTCTCCACGAATTTTTTACAGATCGCCAACGGGAGATGGT
>JBARDR010000186.1:0-1807 GCA_049795335.1 Gelidibacter sp.
CCCAATAAAGATAAAAACGTACGCAGCTTATTGTTGGTAAGTGCGTTTATGGCGAATGAAAAACTTTCTTTAAATAAGCGTAGGTACAGCAGCATCTATTTTTGGTGGTTTTAAAACAATTTTAAAGATAGGACGTATTTAACAGTTTTTTGTTACAAAAAACATAAATAAACTGAGTCCCGTTACCTTAAATTGTCTTTAAGAATATGTATTTTTGCGCTTTAAAAATTCGCATTTCATTAAATTTTTATTTTTCCATCGCATTCATTGAAAAATGAGGCCCAAACAAAGACACAACACCATGCACAACAAAACCATTTCATCTGCCCTAATTTCTGTTTTCAGTAAGGACGGATTAGAACCTATTGTTAAAGAATTAAACCAGTTAGGCGTTACCATATACTCCACTGGCGGCACTGAAAGTTTTATCAAGGATTTAGGCATCCAAGTCATTCCTGTGGAAGAGGTCACTACCTACCCTTCTATTTTGGGCGGTCGTGTAAAAACGTTGCATCCAAAGGTTTTTGGAGGGATTTTGAACCGTCAGGATAATGCTAAGGATATCGCAGAATTGGCAGAGTTTTCAATTCCACAAATTGATTTGGTTATTGTGGATTTATACCCGTTTGAAAAAACGGTGGCTTCGGATTCAAGTCATGAAGATATTATTGAAAAAATAGATATTGGAGGCATTTCTTTAATTAGAGCAGCGGCCAAAAATTATGCGGATGTGATTTGTGTGTCCTCTGTTGATGATTATGCAGAATTCTTGGAATTATTAAAAGCTAAAAAAGGAGAAACTTCAGATGCCGACAGAAAGCGTTTTGCTGGGAAAGCCTTTAACGTGTCTTCACATTACGATACGGCCATTTTTAATTATTTCAACAAAGACAACGTAGAAACAGTTTTAAAAATCAGTGAAACTAACGGAAAAGAATTGCGTTATGGCGAAAACCCACATCAAAAAGGCTATTTCTTTGGAGATTTTGACGCAATGTTCGACCAACTTCATGGCAAAGAATTGAGCTACAACAATCTATTAGATGTGGATGCGGCAGTGAATTTGATGAATGAATTCAAAGGTGAAGCCCCAACCTTCGCTATTTTAAAACACAACAATGCTTGTGGTTTTGCGCAAAGAGAAACTTTACACCAAGCGTATCTTGATGCATTGGCTGGCGATCCTGTTTCTGCTTTTGGTGGTGTTTTGATTGCAAACACAGAAATTGACAAAGCCACCGCCGAAGAAATCCACAATTTGTTTTGTGAAGTAGTTATAGCACCAAGCTTTTCTGCGGAAGCGAAAGAACTATTAGAAGGCAAGAAAAATAGAATCCTTTTAATTCAAAAAGATATCGAACTTCCAAAAACGAGCGTAAGAACTTGTTTGAATGGCATTTTAGTACAAGACAAAGACAATATCACAGATGCGTTATCTGATTTAAGCTATGCGACCAACAATAAACCGTCTAAAAACGAGTTAGAAGATTTGTTATTTGCCTCCAAAATTTGCAAGCATACCAAATCGAACACGATCGTGTTGGCAAAAAACAAACAACTGTTTGCCAGCGGAACCGGACAAACCAGTCGTGTGGATGCCCTTAACCAAGCGATCCATAAAGCACAAACTTTTAATTTTGACTTGAAAGGCGCCGTGATGGCGAGTGATGCTTTTTTTCCATTTCCTGATTGTGTGGAAATTGCAAAAGATGCAGGTATTACTGCGGTAATTCAACCAGGAGGCTCAATTAAAGATGAATTGAGTATCGATTATTGCAATGCTAATAACGTGGGAATGGTATTTACT
>JBARDR010000187.1:0-2512 GCA_049795335.1 Gelidibacter sp.
CATCCAAGGATTTTGAAAAAGCAGGAGGCTTGCATCGAAATAACGTGAATGTGAACCCATATTTTCCAAAATAGGGAATATTCCAAGAATTTCCTGTTGTATGTCAGTATCTGGGTTTTGGGGAATCAATGTGCCTGATGAGGATTCTACTTTATGGACTTCTAGAAGAATATTGCCTTTCTGCTGTTTCCATTTAACGTGTTTATATCCCTTGCTATGAACTGCAATAAGCATCTCTTTACCGAAAAGTGAGTCGTCCATCCCCAAAACAAGTTGATTGTCTTTTACTATTATTTCCAAATTACCTTGGAATCCAACTCGCTTTGTAGGACTTATTTTGTTGCCCTGCCCCAGTAAGGGGCGGGTGACTAACAAAATAATTAATAAATACAAAAGTTTACGAAAGGTTCGTAGAGTCTTTTTTAATATGTCTAGAATACATCCCATAGTCTATCCATTTAATAACCCTCGTTTTGAGGCAATAAGTTGGGATTCAGCAATAATTCTGATTCCGGTAAAGGCAACAGAACATCAGTGGACTCCCAATTAGGTTTAACAATCGATAGTTCACTATTAGCCCTTCCGGTCCTTTTGAGGTCGAAAAAACGATGACCATGCTCAGTGAAAAGCTCTACACGACGTTCTTTTTGGATAGCATTCAGAATTTCGGACTGCCCCATCATGTCCAAGGGACTCAGCCCTGCTCGCTCCCGAATGGGGTTCAAAAAGTCCAAAGCATGTTGTATATCGCCCAAATGCACCTGAGCTTCCGAAGCAATCAGGTATAGTTCGGCCAAACGAACCACAATGGACTGTTCCTGGGTGGTTCCTGAATTGGTGTTAAGCTTGTATTTATTAGGATGGTACCATGTATCCGCACCATCGGCTATGGGAGCTATCCATTGTGTTTTTCTGGAATCCCCATCCTCAAAAGCGTCAATCAAATGTTCTGAGATTGCGGTAGTAGGTGGTGGTCCACTAGTAAAAATAAAAGTCTGTCCCTCAATAGTATTAGCTCCAGCGCTCCCCACCGAGAATTGCCATAGGGTCTCTGGACTGTTTCTCAAAAAGACTTGTTCTAAATCCATATTCAAGGTATAGCTTGAATCTGCAATAATATTGGAAGCTTCAGACAATGCCTCTTCCCACTGCTCATTATACAAGTAAACTCTTGCTAACATGGCAGAAGCAGTCCATCGACCTGCACGTGCCTTTTCTGAGCCAATTTCAAAAGGCAATAAAGATTTTGCGAGTTCTAAGTCAGCGATAACCTTGCCATAAACCTCTTGTATGCTGATTTTTGAAATCTGGTCATTGGTGGTGTAATCTGTAGTTTCCAGATATGGAATTTCACCAAATAGGTTTACCAAATGGAAATGGATAAATGCCCTAAGAAAATGGGCCTCTCCTAGAAAATGGTCACGGTCGTCGTGGAACAAAGCTGTAGAGCCTTCAAGCCCCTCAATAATTGCATTGGTTGCGTGGATAAGGTTGTAGGCATTGCTCCAAATATTCCTAACCCCGTTGTTGGAAGCCAAAAGGGTGTTATCATTAAACCACTGGGCATCTGGAAGTGTCGTACTGTACAAGTCAAGTTCATCTGCATAATGGCCCATAAGAAACGACATTCCCGAAAGCCCGCCGTTGACTAAAGTCTGGTCACGAAGTTTGGAATAGATATGGATTAGGGATGCATTTACTGTTGCGGCATCATCAAATACAATTGATCCCGTAAGCTGGTTGTTCGAGGGGTCTATCTCCACAAAATCCTCACAGGAAATTGTTAAAAGCAGGAACAGTCCTGTTAAGTAGAATAGTTTTTTTACTAATCCTGAAATTTGGAAATTTCGGTTCGAAATGATTTGTTTAAACATAATTTGATTTTTTAAAAGGTTAATCGGGTTCCCATCGTAATGAAACGCAAAGGCGGAAGGGTACTACTTGACCGTGTTTCGGGATCCAAGCCAGTAAATTCGGTAAGTGTCCATAGATTTTGTCCCTGCAGAAATAATTCACATTTAAAACCCTTATCCAAAGGGATTTGATACGCAAATGAAAGCGTTCTCAACCTTAAATAGGAAGCATCTTCGATGGCGGCATCACTATCTCTAAAGAAATTGTATGCCATCTGTCCATTGGGATCCTGACCGCTCGTAAACCGTTGGATGGGGCCTTGATCTCCTACTTCTTGCCACCGACCCAGTACATTTTGGGGTTGGTTGGTCATTCCACCTACAATGCCACTTGTGCCCAGATAGCTCCTACCCAATTGTTTTGTAAACTGAAACAATACGTCCAAGGTGAAATTTTTGTAGCGAAAATTGTTGCTTATACCACCAAAATATTTTGGGTTAAGATCCTTTACTACTTGGCGGTCTTCATTTGCTGAAATAATGCCATCTCCATTGAAGTCTTCAAATCCATAGAGCCCCGTCTGAGAATTTATACCAGTGGATTTATAGACCCTTAGAATATTAAGGGGCTGACCTATCACTAGCTGGTTGACATAGGT
>JBARDR010000188.1:0-4556 GCA_049795335.1 Gelidibacter sp.
TGATACCAGTATATAGGGTAAGGGATGGCTGGAATCAAATTTCAAAAAATAAGGCCGTTTTCATATTCTGTTCACACTTATTATCCGATCATAATGCCATCGTGCTTTTTCCTGAAGGAAGCCATAATATCAAACGTTTTGTCCGGCCATTGAGTAAAGGCTTTACACGTATTATTGAAGAGACAGTGAGTAATTATCCAGAACTAAATGTTGAGTTGGTACCTGTGGGATTGAATTATAAAAGCATTGAGGATTTTGCGGACAGTGTTGTGCTGAATTTTGGAACGCCTCTTTCATCCAAGGATTATGAGAATCTTCATCTGAATACTTCTATTTTACGAATGAAAAGTGATGTCCATAATGGTCTGACAAAACTTACGACTCATATTGATGCTGAAGATTATGATGACATTCTTCAGAAATTAGAAAACATAAATGTAGATTTTCTAAATCCTGAAGACGTCAATCAATGTGTGAAATCGAACTTTAAAAACTGCAAGACTCTACCAAATCCACCGCGGAATTTCATCAAGTCGGTTGCCAAAATTGGATTGAGCATCAGCCTTTTTTTGCCTTATGGCATTTGGAAACTCATTTTAGAACCCAAGGTAAAAGAACCAGAGTTTAAGGCGACCTTTCGTTTTGCTTTGGTCATTAGTTTGGTGCCTATTTTCATGCTGGTAATCGCAGTCATCTTATGGTTTAATTTTGGGGCTTCTTATGCGCTTTTGTATTTAGTCTCGGTTCTTATTTTGGATTTGCTGGCCGTTAAATTATAGTTCGTCTCTAAAAAATATTGCATTCATCATAAGTTTGTTGGTTCCAAACCAGAACGCTCTGAAATTGGTATTGTCCGTAAATGCAACCACTTTCCCACGTTTCATACGTTGCATTTGGTAAGGTACGGTCAGTGCCAAACTATCTAAATTAGATTTGGAAATGTAACCACTCAACAATGGGTTTTTAGTGTATTGTATTGGGTTGTTATAGCTCTGTTTATCAGCTTTTACAAATAAGGTCGAGTTTCTAAACAAAGGCAATTTGTCATTCTTATAGCCAAAATTAATCGGATGGGAGCGGTCTAATTTTGCTTCAAAAATAGCACCTCCGATGACCTGAGCACCATTATAATCGCTACGTTCTTCAAAAGTGATGTTTTTGGCAACTCTATCAGATTTTTTAATATCGAGTTTCATGAATTTATTTGTGTTCATCCAACGTAAAGTATTCTTGAAACCAATAAGCGTTCCGCCATTTTCCACCCAGGTTGCTAAGGTCTCTGTGTCACTTTTGCTGAGAGTGGCGCTTGGCAAAATTATGGTGTTGTAGCGGCTTAAATCGGCACGGCCTAAATTTTCAGTATCCAATTTGGTCAAAATCATGTCATAACGTTGATCTAGAAGATGCCAAATTTCGCCAGCGTCAGAAGATGTCACACCATTACCAACAATGAGTGCTATTATTGGTAGTGTTAAGGGTTTGAATTCGTTGCTTCCTAAATTAATTCCTTCGGTTAAACCCGTGGACACCGCGTCTATTTGCACATGAGCGTCTTTAGCCACTTCATTTAAAAATCGATAAATTTCATCTGCGCTTTTTGATTGGTTTTGAATAGGAATCAAAATTGTGCCATAATCATAATCTTTGCCATTGGCACGGAATTTTTTCATGGCAACCTGCGCGCGTAAGTCGTTTTTGAGAATTTGATTTAATGCTTTTGGTGAATAATATTCATGCCACTCCATGATATAGGCATATTCACTTTTATAATCTACTTGTCCGGTTTTCATTTCCAAATCTAAAACGGGATCGCCCAGATGTGAGGAAGGTACGCCTTCAACATAATCTAAATTAAAGGCTAGGGGCAAGGTCCAAGCTGAAATATCATAAAATAAGCTATCCTGAAACGTGGTGCGTTTTTCAAACATGGCGTTGATCAATCGTGTGTTTTTCTGGTTTTTTGGAACGACGTAGCTATAGCCTTTTTTGAATTGTTTGCCATCAATGGTAGCGTCGTTTTTAAGCTCATACATTTCGATCTGATGTCTTCTTAAAATTTCGGCTAGTTCATAGGTTTTGGCAGCATCTTTCGCATCGCCAAAAATGATGTTTTTTCCTTTTTCTTTATTGCCTTCACTGCGCGCATTTTTGAAAAAGTCGTGTTGATAGTTTAAAATTTCTTCACGCATATTGTAACCTGCATCCAAAGTTGATAGTGCTGCGGTAAACTGATTGCGGATGGTAAATGGAAAGGTTAAAATGCCATTCGTGCTTTCTTGAATATGGCCTCTGGAACTGGCCTGTTCAAACAATATGCCGATACTCCCATTAATATCAGGGAATGTGGAGCCTTTTCCATAATAGAAATCATCAAAACTTTCTTCGGTATAATAGAAGGAACCGATTTTATCAAAAGCTTTTGCGTGATAATTACCGATTTTTTTGGTCAAATCCTGATTTAATTGCGGCGTGAGTGGATGTGTTCTGCTTGGAATTCCTGGTTGAAAAAAGAAAGAGGAGTTCGTGCCCATTTCATGATGATCGGTCAGGATATTTGGCAACCACTTATGAAAAGTTTCCAATCTTGCTCTTGATTCTGGTAATTGCACCGGTAGCCAATCTCTATTCATGTCAAACCAATAATGATTGGTTCTACTTCTTGGCCAAGCTTCGTTGTATTCGCGATCATTGGGATCGGGATTTAAGTTTTTGCTTTTATTGGAATTCGCCCAAAAAGCAAAACGTTGCAACCCGTCGGGATTGAAGGAAGGGTCAAAAAGTATGATGGTATTATCGAGCAAATCTTTAACAGCGTCACTTTCTGCGGCAGCGAGATAATAAGCTACTAAAAGTGCAGCATTGGAGCCGCTCGGCTCATTACCATGAATGGAAAACCCTTGGTTGACCACAATGGGCATAGTGCTCGTGTTGACCGACGCATTGTCTTCGGTAGCAGCGATATGTTGCTGACGGATTTCGTCAATATTTTGGTGGTTCTTAGGGGATGTGATGGTCAGCAGGATCAAAGGTCGACCTTCATAGGTTGTGCCTCTGTTTTCAATAGTGATTCGGTCTGAGCTTCCCGCCAAAGCTTTCATGTATTCGACCAACTTGTCGTGGGTAATATGCCACTCGCCAACCTCGTGACCAATGACCGATTTTGGCGTAGGAATTTCTTGGTTGTAAGTTGTGTTTTGGGGGAGATAATAGCTGAGGTCCGTTTGTTTTTGTCCAAAAACGAAACAGGTCGTTAAAAAGAGTAGGGTGTGTATTAGTTTCATAGATATTTAGTGAGATTATAAATATAAAAAAAACCGCTACTTAAAGTAACGGTTTCATGAGTATTTTGTCCTGTGATAGCCTATATGTCTTCAAAGTTGATGTCTGTAAAGTTTTCTGCAGATTTAATGGTCTCTGAGTCAGAGTCTTCATCTTCGGTGTCAAACTCTTCTTTTTTGAAATCTTTTTGATGACGTTCGCTGATGACTTCATCGCCTTTTTCATCAATAACATAATCGATCATTTCCTTCAAAATCACATTAAACTCGCTGAAATCTTCTTTGTAAAGATAGATTTTGTGCTTTTTGTAGTGAAAAGAACCATCGTCATTTGTGAATTTTTTACTTTCTGTAATAGTAAGGTAATAATCTCCTGCTTTTGTGGCTCTTACGTCAAAGAAATAAGTCCTTCTCCCTGCGCGTAATACTTTAGAGAATATTTCCTCTTTCTCCATCATTCCGTGATCACTCATATGTTTTTATTTTAATTAGTAACAGTTTACGTACCAAAAATCTAAAAAATAATATTAGTAACCAACATTTTCTGAAATTTCTTTTAATGAATGGTAAAGAATCATCTGGCGTCAACGTAACGGTGCGACTTGTAGAATTGAAAACAAATGGATTAGAGGGTTGAAAGCATTTGCCAAACGGTCTGAAACTTAGCTTTATTGAATAAAGAATTTAGTGTTTGACCATTAAGAAATTCCGGTTAATGGGTTTCTGTAAGCTGTTTTAGGTAGAGTTCCTTGTAATATCCATCCACATCAATCAAGGTGCTGTGAGACCCTTTTTGAATGATTTTGCCGTCATCCAAAACAATGATAATATCGGCATTTTTGGCTGCAGAAATCCTATGGCTCACAATAATAGTGGTTTTGTCCTTGGTTATGGTTTTGAGATTATTGAGGATTTTTTCTTCAGTCTCAGTATCCACGGCAGATAGACAATCATCAAACAATAAAATTTGTGGCGCTTTGATAATGGCTCTCGCAATAGAAATACGTTGCTTTTGTCCTCCAGATAAAGTAATCCCGCGCTCCCCCAAAATGGTATCGTAGCCTTTACTGAACTTCTTGATGTTTTTGTGAACGTCGGCATTTTTTGCGGCAGCGATGACTTCTTCATCCGTTGCATCTTCTTTACCAAACATGATGTTGTTTTTAATCGTATCAGAAAACAAAAAGGCATCTTGAGGCACATAACCAATATGATCCCTTAAACTCGTCAAATTGAGATCTTGAATAGATGTATCGTCAATTTTGATATCTCCAGAAG
>JBARDR010000189.1:0-11161 GCA_049795335.1 Gelidibacter sp.
CCTGCATTAACAGTATGTGAATCAGTACCAATCATCATTCCTCCAGGAAAGGCATAATTTTCTAAAACCACTTGGTGAATAATACCAGCACCTGGTTTCCAAAAACCAATACCATATTTATTAGATACTGACGCTAAAAAATCAAATACCTCACTACTGGTTTGGTTGGCACGTAATAAATCGGGTGCAGCCCCTTGTTTTGCTTGGATCAAGTGATCACAATGTACAGTAGTAGGCACGGCAACTTTAGGTTTACCTGCTTGCATAAACTGCAACAATGCCATTTGAGCTGTAGCATCTTGTAACGCAATTCTGTCCGGAGCAAAATCCACATAGTCCTCGCCTCTTTTAAAAGCGGTTGTTGGATTGCCATCCCAAAGGTGAGCGTATAAAATCTTTTCAGATAAAGTTAAAGGTTTACCAACTATTGCACGCGCTTTGTCCACACGTTCAGGCATAGTTTCGTAAACTTTCTTAATCATATCAATATCAAATGCCATAGATTATATTTTAAGGTTGTTGTTTATTTAGTTATCTCCGCGAAGTTTCGGGTATGCAAAATTACAAAATTTCAAAGACTTTTAAAAATATGTAAGGGAATCTAGAAACCGGTGCGTATAAATTAAAGAAAATCCATTTCCATTATGTAAAACTGAACTATTCTTAATATTTGTGGGCACAAAGCATCAAATCGGCAATTTCAGTCAGAAAAAACAACTTTCCTAAGTCTGACGTCACCAATATTATCAGAATTTCGATAGCAATATCTCAAAACAGACTTATAAAAAGAAGAATATAGATGGCTTTCAAAGGGAATTGTAACCTTTAAATACAGGATATGGAAAGAAGTTCATTAGGCAATAAGAAATTGGAAATCTTCTGTTTAGTTATTAAACACTAAAATTTAATAGGATAATGGAATAGGATCACGCACTTACGAAGATATAGATGGTTTTGAATAAAGAGATAGAATAATAGTTGTTAGAGAATACTAAAACAAACTTTTAATAATCTGTTCGTCAGTAATGCCTTCCGCTTCCGCTTTATAGTTTTTAATAATTCGATGGCGCAGAATACCACTGGCAACTGCTTGTACATTTTCAATATCTGGAGAAAATTTACCGTTGATGGCCGCATGCGTTTTTGCAGCTAAAATCAGGTTTTGTGAAGCTCTTGGACCAGCTCCCCAATCGATAAATTCTTTGACCAAAGCAGACGCTGAGCCTTCTTTTGGCCGTGTTTTACCAACCATGGTTACGGCATATTCAATAACATTATCTGCTACTGGAATACGTCGAATCAAATTTTGGAAATCGGTAATTTCTTGAGCTGTAAACAAGGAGTTTACCGCTGTGGCACGATCGGTCGTGGTTGATTTAACTACTTGTACTTCCTCGGTAAAAGAGGGATATTCTAAAGTGATGGCGAACATAAAACGGTCCAACTGCGCTTCTGGTAAAGGATAAGTCCCTTCCTGCTCAATCGGGTTTTGTGTGGCCAAAACAAAATAAGGCAAACTTAATTGGTAATTGTGCCCTGCGACAGTTACCGAACGTTCCTGCATGGCTTCCAATAAGGCTGCTTGCGTTTTCGGAGGTGTTCTGTTAATCTCATCAGCCAAAATGATATTGGCAAATATGGGACCTTTGATAAACTTAAAATGTCTGTTTTCGTCGAGAATTTCGCTTCCAAGAATATCACTCGGCATTAAATCTGGAGTAAACTGGATGCGTTTAAAATCAAGACCCAAGGCTTGAGCAATGGTATTGACCATTAATGTCTTTGCCAATCCTGGAACGCCAATCAATAGCGCATGTCCGCCAGAAAAAATAGAAATCAGGATTTGATTGACCACCTCATCCTGACCTACAATTACTTTGGCAATTTCGCTCCTTAAGGCATTATATTTTTTAACAAACTGCTGGATGGCAGCGACGTCGGACATAGTATTACTTTTTTAACCAATTACTATTGAACTCACAATCTCTGTACTCGCCATTAATATTGATATAAGTATCCATGATTTTCTCATTTACCCATTTTTCAATGGCCTTAAATTGCTCGTCCTGTTCTGTTAAGTTTTTAATCTTCAAATAATCTTTGGCAAAATCAGCTTCGTGCTCATTAACTCTACCGGTGACCGTAAGAATTTTGAATTTAATGGGATTGACACGGTCTTCATCCTGAAGCACTAAACTGACCTCATCATCTTTTAAACTCTGAATTTGTGTGTAAAGCTCTGGATCCATTTTAGTCAACTCAAAACTATAATCTTGAGTTCTTGGGTTGATCAATTGTCCGCCGTCATTTTTAGTTTCATCTTCATCGCTAAACTCTCTCGCCGCTTGACTAAAAGTAATTTCACCATCTACAATACGTTTTCGGATCAAATCAATCTTTTCCTTAGCTTCCTTGATAGCAGCCTGAGTTACTTCTGGACGCAATAAGATATGGCGCACGTCATACTCTTGACCTCTAATCTTTTCTAAATAAATTATATGATATCCAAAATCAGTTTCGAAAGGATCAGATATCTCACCTTCCTGCAAAGAGAAAGCTACATCATTAAATTCCTTGACCATTTGTGGACGCTTTCTGTTCAAGGTATATAATCCTCCTGTTTTACGAGAGGCAACGTCATCAGTATATAAAACTACTTTAGAAGTAAAACTTGCTCCACGCTCTTGAATATCAGCCTTAAACTCCTTTAATCTATCGATTACTTTCTGTTTTTCTACTTCAGAAATTTTAGGTATCACAACAATTTGCGCCACCTTTAATTCCGTACCAAAAAATGGACGTTCATCTTTAGGAATACTATTAAAATATTGTCTCACTTCCTCTGGAGTGACTTCAATATCCTTAACAATTTTCTCTTTCATTTTATTGGCCAATTGCTGACTTTTATTGATTTCTATCATCTCGTCACGCAAACTTTGTTCGGTATCTTTATTATAAAACTTCAGCATTCTTGGCAAGCTGCCATCCATTTGCTCCAAAATATAATTGAATTGTTGATCTACCTGTGAACGAATTTCCAGTTCATTGACGACAATACTATCTTGTATGGCATGGTGTGCATACAATTTATCTTCCAATAATTTACCAAACAATTGGCAACGGCTTGGCATATCTGATTTGGAAACACCAGAGGCTTCCAACTGAGAAAATTGTTTATCGAGATCCGAATCCAAAACAATATAATCGCCAACCACGGCAACCACTCCGTCAATTTTAACGCGCTTGTGAGTGGACGTGTCCTTTATGACTTCCTTCTCAACAATGGCATCATCAATGATTTCTTGAGCAGAAGTAAACGTGTAGGATAATAGGGCAACAAAGGTTAAGGCTAGCTTAAGGTTAGTTGTAAATTTCAAATTGATTGTTTTTGATGGCATCTTTTGTGATATCTTTTTCAAATTGCTTGATGAGTTCTAATTTTCTACGATTGATTACGATTTGATTGACCGTAGGCCTTACATATTCCAACGGTGCGTAATCATTATGTTGCAGGACCTCATTAATTTGGATCAAATATAGGCCTAATGAATCTTTGAGTTGTATAAAATTAGATTTTTTTAACAGTTCTTTTTTGTTATCGGCATTCAATACCGGAATCTTCTCTACAACCTGAGAGGCCTTGACCCAAAGCGAATCGTTTAAGGAATAGGATTTAAACTGAACGGCTATAGAATCGAGGAATCTTTTATCCTGTTCGTCAAATCTTTTGAAACGTTTTTCAACATCATCTCTATTCAAGGCATTTTGAGCCACATTAAGATATCTCATCTTAATCAGTTCCTCATTGAGCTTAAAGGATTCTTTATTACTCTCATAAACCTTTATTGCTTCTGACAAGGAAACGGCGGTATCTATATTCCTTTTTACCAAGGCTTCCACATAGGCTTTCGTAAACAAATCATTGCGGTATTGATTGATGAGTTTATTAAAATCATTCTGGACATCCTCGGCCAGGTTTCTTTTTGCACCGTCCACCAACAACAGCTGCGTGGCCCATCGCGTTATATAACCATTGACTAAAAGTGTACTATCTTCTACAGAAGTTCCTTCTGCTACCAAATCTTTAACATCGTCCATATAAAGATAAGATTCTCCAACTCGGGCAATAGGTATGCGATCGTCAGTCCGCTTGAAAAAATCACAAGAGACCAGAAAACAACATCCTACGAGAATATAAACCGCTTTTTTAATCAACTTTGTTTTGTTCTTCAATTTGAGATTTTACTTTTTGTAACACCTCAGCGTTTACCTTAACTTCATAGCGCGCATTGAGTGTTTTCAACCAATCGGCTTCTAAAGTGTTTTGATAATCACTGATAATTTTACCTTTTGCCTCATCAAAGGCCTTATTTGTTTTAGGCAACAAAGCATTGACCTTTACAATATGATAAGCATCATTATAATGGTATATTTTTGAAAGTCCTGTCCTAACCAACCCTTCACTAGGAAAATTTGGATCGTTTGAAGGTTTAATGCCTTTTGTAAACATGACTTTTTGCTCCTTATCGGTATTGAGTTCTTTGCTAATTTCTTCAGCGGTTTTCCCTCTTCTCCAAAGCCTTGCCACATTTTTAATATCAGCCTCCTTAGCCGAAGTAGCCATTTCGACATCCACACGATCATCCCAATAATAGTCGTCTTTATGTACCCTGTAATATTTCTGCAGCCCGATACTATCTGATGCGGCCGCATTCCAAACTTCCTTTTCCATGAGGTCAAACAACAATAGCCCGTCTCTATACTCTCCTAATACATGAGCATAATCTACATTTTCAAACTCTAAATTATCTTCATGATATTTTAAAAGAGCAGCTTCTTCGAAGTTTTTGTATTCCTTTTCAATGACTGTTTTAAAAGGCATTTTCTGACCGACATACACATTTTGAATACTCATTAAACGCTGTCCAAAATCATCATATGTTATCGTGTCCTTATTAATGGTCAATAAAATTTGATCTTTTGTGAAGTTTTTAGGCAACACCCAAGCGCGATTGAAAAAGTCAGCATTTAAAATAGACTCAAAATACCCCTTCGCATTAGGATTGACGACAATCTCATATTTTGCCCTTAGGTCATTTGCCAAAGAGATATTGATTAAACTGGAACGCGAATCCCGCTGAATTTTATTTTCAATGTCAAACTTAACGTCATCATAAGAAAGCGGCTCTATTTTATCCAAAAGCTTAACAATATGCCACCCATAATTGGTTTTAAATGGTTTTGAATAGTCTCCAACGGCATTCAACCCAAAAGCCGCTTTTTCAAACTCAGGAGCACTTAATTGCCCACTGATGAACGGAGCCAATTTCCCACCATTACTAGCAGAACTTTTATCGTCAGAAAATTGTTTGGCCAAGGACTCAAAATTCTCACCTTGTTTAATCCTTTTATAAATCTCATTAATGCGTTTCTCAGGATCAGGAATACTATCGTTTTCACTGGATGTTATCATGATGTGCGCAACAGTCACCTCGCCTTGTGAAGCACGTTTATCTTCCACATTTACGATATGATAACCAAAACGGGTTCTAAAAGGTTTTGAAACTTCGCCAACTGGCGTGTTGTAAGCCGCATTTTCAAATTCATAAACCATTTTAAAAGCAGAGAAATAACCTAAATCTTCAGCAAAAACAGTCTTGCCATCATGTACATCATTCTTTACAGGCTCAAAACCTTCCTTAATCACGCGATCTCGCAATTTCATCAATTCCTGATACACTTTTAAAGTATCGGTTTCATTTTCGTCCAAACGGATTAAAATATGCGACGCTTTGATGTCATAACCCATTCTATCATAAGCTTCCTTCATTAAGGCTTCCGTCACTTTTGAATCGGACAGAAAGTTTTTAACCAACTGATTTTTATACGAGGAAAATTCCCTAATATATTTAGGATCCTTATCCAATCCCATGCGACGGGCTTCGTTTATTTTTAATTGATAGTTGACGAACAACTTCAGATACCCATCAACATCTTTCTGACTTTCATCTTTTACCAAGTCTAAATTTTTATTGTATATCCTGATAAATTCTTCGGCTTTGATTGGTTCGTCGTCAATGGTAAACAAAACATCTTTAGAAGATATTTGTGCATTTGCAAAGGTGGTGAGCCAAAGCAGTAATAAACTGACTTTTAATTTCATTATGCTATTTTCATAGTAAGAGGAGGCGTGCCCAATATGTTTAAAAGAACCGCTTCTCTTTTTGTTAAAAATAAATTGACATGGTTGCAAAAATAATATAATTAGTGCATTAAACAAGATGCTTTTTCTCAAACGAAGCACATCGCTGTTTAGTATATGAATCCGAGGAAAATAATCTAGGACTCAGGATATTATAACCTTGCTCTCTGGCCTCATAAAATTCTCATCATCCTTCCCGACAACCGCTCATCAGTATTTTTTATCTGTTGCACTATGAGACGACTCTAATTTGTAAAAACCGTGTATCTTTATTTAAAATATTTCCAACTAGTTTATTTATTCTATGAAATATACACTTAACATACTGATTAAAGCACCTCTAGAAACCTGCATTGAAAAGTTCGACACCACAGAAAATTTGAAACATTGGCAACGTGGACTGATTAGCGTTGAACATATATCTGGAACGCCAAGAGCCTTCGGCGCAAAAATGAAAATGAAGTTTAAAATTGGAAAAAGCCAAATTCCTCTTATTGAAACCATTACTTATAAAAATTTACCAAACGAAGTTCATGGCACTTATACAACAGAAGGAATGACCAACCTTCAAGAGAATTATTTTGAAGCAACTCCTGAAAACTTCACCAAATGGATCAGTATCAATGAGTTTATGCCTTTGAACTTCAAGATGCATCTCATGCTTTTGTTGATGCCAAAAACATTTAAGAAACAGTCGTTGCTTTACATGAAAGATTACAAGAACTTTGTAGAAAAAGGAATTTCCGTTAACCATGCGTAAACTAAAATTGATTTGGGATTTTAAAGGTCCCGACGGCATAAAAACAGCAGAACATCACGCCATCCATTTAAAAGAATACCTGGATGCAAAAAATCACAAAGATCCCATCACCGGATTTGAAGCACTAAATGAATTTCACGCGATTGCTTTTTTAGTGGTTACTGAAGATGAGATGAAACCTTTACGAGATGCTTTAAAGCCTCATCGTGGGCAGGTGTATTCAGAATAAATCGCAAATTAGCAAAGAGACTTTCCGAAAAAAAAAGCAACACGTCCAAAACTTGATTGGAAGGGTGCTTTTTGTAATCCTAGCTTCAAGCTTATCAAGATGCTTTAAAACCGCATCACATAAAGGTGTATTCGGAAATTAAAAAGTGAGAAAACATAGCAAAAAAAAAAGCAACCATCCAAAAAATCATTGGAGGTTGCATTTTTTACTTCTAACTTCAAGCCTATTTGAGATGCCTCGATAGCCCAGTCATAAGGGATTCACGCAATCCCGATTTCATGGGGATTGGTTCTCTGCTTACTTCACATCCATCAATTCCACATCAAACACCAGAATGGCATTTGGAGGAATTACTCCACCTGCACCTTGGGCACCATAGCCTAAATCACTCGGAATAACCAAACGTGCCTTATCACCTACGTTTAATAAGCAAATGCCTTCATCCCATCCTGAGATAACCTGACCTACGCCAACTTGAAACTCTAACGGATCTTTACGTTTGTAGGAGGAATCAAAAACAGTCCCATCAGCCAACTGACCTTTATAATGTACTGAAACGGTCTTGCCCTTAACAGCAGCCTTCCCGTCTCCTTTGTGAATAATCTTGTATCGCAAACCGCTTTCAGTTTGTTCAAATCCTGCAGACAATTGATCAAGTTCAGCTTCTTTTGCTTGGCGTTCTTCTGCAATGCGTTTTTCTCGTGAACCTTCAAAAGTTCTGAAGGCCTCTACTGCATTGAAATCCTCAGCTTCTGCTCCTTGTCTCACAATCTCTATCTTCTCTATAAGATCACCTTGAACTATGGCATTTACCACATCCTGACCTTCCACAACATTACCAAAAACAGTGTGTTTGTTGTCTAACCAAGGCGTCGCGATATGCGTAATAAAAAATTGACTGCCGTTAGATCCTGGCCCTGAATTGGCCATTGACAAAATACCTGGCGTATCATGACGTAGATCTTGATGGAACTCGTCGTCAAATTTATAACCTGGATCACCAGTACCAGTTCCTTGTGGACATCCACCCTGAATCATGAAATCAGGAATCACACGATGAAATTTTAAACCATCATAATAAGGTGTGCCTTGTGGTTTTGAAGAGTTCTCTAAATTCCCTTCTGCCAAAGCAACAAAGTTCCCAACCGTTCCCGGTGTTCTTTTGTATTCTAAATTAACCAAAATATCACCTCTATTAGTGATGAATTTTGCATATAAGCCGTCTTGCATTATTTCTTGTTTTTATTTGAAGCTACAAAGATACAAATTGATTGCGAAAAATGATTCACAATTCAGGGTTTAGGTGTGAGGAATAAGGTGGGAGTATTGTAACTCATTTATAAAAATCTGTAAAAAAAATCAGACGAATGATTTTGCTATTCTACAAATAGCCCTTAAATTTGTAGTTACTTTAAAATCAATCTAAATTAATTTTAAGATGAAAAAAATTGTATTCGTATTCTTGGTTGCTCTTGCATTTAGCTGTGGCGACAACAAAAAAGATCAAAAAACTGAAACAAAAGTTGAGAGACCAGCATTCCCTGCGGCATCAACGGACACCAAAGAGGACGTTATTGTCATCGAGGGTAATGATCAGATGAAATTTAATAAAACTGAAATTCGTGTAAAAGCGGGTGAAAAAGTAAAACTCACCTTAAAACATGTCGGTAAAATGGATAAAGCAGTAATGGGCCACAACTGGGCTTTGCTTGCCAAAGATGCTGATGTGGCTACAATTGGTAATGCTGCGGCAATGGCTAAAGATAACGACTATATACCTGCTGATATGGCAGATAAAATCATTGCTCATACCAAAATGATTGGTGGTGGCCAATCTGACACTATTGAATTTGATGCTCCAACTGAGCCAGGAACTTACACATTCATGTGTACTTTCCCAGGCCATTATGCCTTAATGAAAGGTCAGTTTATCGTGGAATAATCACGACATTAAAACATAAAAAAGGCTGTAATTTATATTACGGCCTTTTTTTATGTGATTTATTCGAATTTCAATTCTCTATTTTAAATATTGATAAGTTGAAACTGAGACTGAGAGGACTGCTGACTGAAGACTGTCAACTAAAGACTCATCACAAGTCCTCCCCATAAATTAACTCGATAAAATCAGTTTTCGGAAGGTCTCCGAAGAATTCCTTGATATCGACATCTTTCAAAACTTCCGCAATATCTTCCAACTCATACCGCACCCCAATTAAAAGTTGTTCAAGGTGTTCCACCGGCTCCTTACCGAAGAAATCGCCAAAGATTTTAAAATCCTTGATATGTCCTTTTTCAACTAAAATTCGGAGATCGATTTCCCCAATCGGAAAACGTTTGTTACGTTGAACATTGAATTTCGGCGAACGTCCATAGTTCCAATCCCAAGTGTCATATTTCTCCTCTTTTAATTGGTGGACTGCCTTCCATTCTTCAGCTGTGAGGTGATAGGTTTCAAAGGGTTCGCTTTCCTCATAAAGTCCTTTCAGCAATAATTGTCGGAATTCCTGAATACCCATAGGCGACGTTAAAAACTCAGAAATATTCGCCACCCTACTGCGTACGGATTTATGACCTTTTGATTGAATCTTACTCATTTTTACGTTAAGGGCATTGACAACTTCACCCAAATCGGTATTGAATAGCAAGGTGCCATGGCTCACCATACGCTTGCCCGTAGAAAACTGTGCTGTACCAGAAATCTTCCTGTCACTAACCTCGATATCGTTTCGACCTTTCAACTCGGCATCAAGACCTAAATTGTTCAAAACCTTGATTACAGGAGCCGTGAATTTCTTGAAATTACTCAAACTTTTCACATCATGATTCGTAATAAAACTGAAGTTAAGATTACCAAAATCGTGATATACTGCTCCACCGCCCGAAACGCGCCTTACAATATGTATGTTGTGATCTTCAACATAGTTATGGTTGATTTCCTCTAAAGTATTTTGATTCCGACCTATAATAATGGACGGCTCATTAATGTAGAACAGTAAATAATCATTTTCGGCACTAAAATTTCGCAATGCATATTCTTCCAAAGATAGATTTAGTTTGGAATTGGTATTGCCTTCGTTTTCTATAAAAATCATAATATGACGCTGTTTTATACAAATATAATTAAATTGTGGATTAGAAATGAGCTTTGAGGCGTGAGGTTGAGGAAGGATGAAGTGCAAAATGCTTTGGAATTTTTAGTTTTTGGAATTTCTATTTTATAAGTTTAGTTTTACAAAAAATTAAATACATGAAGTCTTTTATCACAAAGTTAAAGTCAGCTTTTAGCGAAAGCAAGAGTGCCGACAAACCAAATAACGACGCTTTTACAGAAGCTATTATTAATGATGTGGACGGTGCTCCTTTTGCCCTCTCAGAAACGAATGTCCTTTATGCAGGCTTAAGTGAATTGGCTGGCTATCAATATTTCAAAACGATTATCATCGGCACTTTTAAAGTAAAAACCTTCCAAGGGGCAAAATTAATTGTAAAGGGTGGCGACTTTAAATTGGAACTTAGCTCGGACTCCATGGAACTAGAATCTGAATCCTCAAATATCCCTAATCGAAATATTACCAGAATTGATTTCGAAATCGATCAACAAGATATTTCAAAAATTTCAAGAGCTACTATTGAAAGCATTGAAGTGATTGCTAAAAAGAACCATGTAAAGTTTTCGGTCATTCAGGGAGATTATGATGAAGAACTAACGGATCGGGAACTATCAGATGAGAAATCAGCCGAGGTGGAATTGGAAGATGAAATCATGGCAGAAGAAGTTGAGAATTTGAAAAAGGAATAAAAATAGTATGCTGAGTCGGAAAGGAAAAAGGCATTAGGAATGAGGACTAGGCATTAGATGCAGATCCACCCATAATCAAAATTCTCCGGGCATCTCCGTGAAATCTCTGCTCACCTCTGTGCAATAACACTTAGCAATCCATGCAACTCATTGAAATCTGTGTCTTAG
>JBARDR010000190.1:0-7010 GCA_049795335.1 Gelidibacter sp.
ATCCCTCACATTGTTGGGACATACACTGTGCTCTCCTTCAGTGGCATAGATGTCTGAAGACATAGAGGTGTCATGGACAATAGCATATGGCGGACAGGACACCCCAAACATAGAAAGGACAACCAAATCCAAAAAATAACGAGTTTTCATGTGTGTAACATTTTATTGAATCATTAGTGTCCGATTAAAAATTGTAAAAGATGATGAGGCTTGTACAGGTATGAGATTCAAGAATATTTTTAAATAACTGCCTTGCTTTATTGAAAATGATTGTATAGGGCAAGAAAGGATAGTTCTGTTCTGTAAGTACACTGATCATTAGTGACTTACAATAAGGTCTTTGTTCTTGAGTCTATCAGCGAAGCGGCGGTTACTGAGCTTGTCGAAGTGTCTTGATTCTTTATAGTTAAAATGAATCTAATCCCTCACATTGTCGGGATAAACACTGTGCTCTCCTCCAGTGGCATAGCTGTCTGGAGGCATAGAGGTGTCATGGACAATGGCATCGGGCGAACAGGACACCCCAAACATAGCAAGGACAACCAAAACTAAAAAATAACGAGTTTTCATGTGTGTAACATTTTAATGAATCATTAGTGTCAGATTAAATATTGTAAAAGATGATGAGGCTTTTACAGGTATAAGATTCAAGAATATTTTTTTTGTATATCCGTTTTTTGTCATACGAGTAAGAAATCTGCGAACATCTGCGATCCGAGAAATAGCGAACTGGCGAAGCAAATCAGCGGGAAACATAAAACACGAGAATTTGAAAACTATCCCTCAAATCACGCGGATTAACGCAGAATAAAAATTGATGTTCGTTATTAATGGCTAGTTATAAAAGTTGCAATTCATAACTTTATGATATTTTGCACATCCAAATATTTTTAAATAACTGCCTTGCTTTATTGAAAATGATTTTGAGTGTAACTTGAGCTAATTCCGCTTTTTAGCGGATAATAGTTCCCTTTTCTATACGATTTGTCTATCAGTGATTTACAATCAAGTCTTTGTTCTTGATTCTATCAGCGAAGCAGCGGTTACTGAGCCGAAGATATAAAATCATACAAAACGGGTGTAAGGATGAGGTTGATTTACAGTGAAATAGGAGCTGTAACCAGTGAAGTGGCCTTTAAACGCAGTGAAATCGATTCTGAGGCTGGCGGACCAGCAGTGCCGGATTTTTTATATAAATAGGAGAGTAGGTAAAAATGCCGGCATACCCCATGAGCCAACACTTCCGTTTAGTGGACTCTACCGCATAGAGAAACTGGGTGTTGATCACCAAAGATTTCTGGATGCGTACAAATGATGAAGGTAAATACGCCTCATAGCTTTTAAGTGTATTAAATAACGGAATGGTCTGACCGGAAGTCAAAAAGAGATCGGTGGTATAATTGTCGGCTTTTAAAAATAGAATCTCGTTTGATTCTAAATGAAGTTGTTTTTTACCGCTCTCAAAATACAGGTAACAATTATAAGGGAAACGGGCTTGACGATAACGGCTTGCCACAGGGTCCGTCGGTGCTCCTGGATCGTGAATGTCATTGAACCCATTTTTAAAGGCATTATAGCCCAAGGTTTTATCCCGGGTGACACCAACAATATACGGCAACCCAAAAGCTTGAAGCCATAAGGGGCCAAGAAACTGAAGATCCACTTCAGGACTATCTAAGTCAACTATAACGCAAGGCGTTTGGAAGGCCCGTGCCTGTGCTGCCAATAATGCCCAACTCTCCACATGGGGCATAAAGAGGGGCGGCTGTGAAGGTGCAAATGCGGCAATCAGACGTTTTAAAATGGGACTAGGTGTTCCGATAATAAGCATCATCTTTTTTGTAACATATTAAAAATTTTAAAATAAGAGCCGTGAGGGGAATAGCATCAATTTAAGAGGTGTTTAGTCTTAAGGGTGAAAAGTATTAATGACTAATTTCCCTATTGCCCTTAGCTTAAGATAGTTAGTAGCTAACTTTAAAACCTACTTATTATGAACGTATTTAAAACAGAAGTGGAGACTCTGGAATATGTATTGCAAAGTCTCGAGAACGAACAGGACAACATATTTGAACGGGCCGAAATGGCTATCCGTCATTGTAAAAAAACATTGGAGGTG
Organism: Gelidibacter sp.; assembly: GCA_049795335.1. GTDB lineage: Bacteria > Bacteroidota > Bacteroidia > Flavobacteriales > Flavobacteriaceae > Gelidibacter. The sequence continues at coordinate 2,120 of JBARDR010000190.1, forward strand.
GTACGTCAACGGGTATCACAACTGGGGTTTAAAACCCTTCAGGAAGAAGCCGTCTTTTTTAAGGAGATTAAATCTACTATTGTAGGATATTTGTTCTACTATATCAGCCTCGTGCAGGTTGAGCGGGCCCGGCCTTATGGTTGCCCCAAAAAAGAACGAAAATTCTTAATTGCGCAGATAAAGGCGATGCAAGCTTATTTAATGAAACATCAAGAACTTTATGAATACTTTTTGCGGAGCCACGATTATAGAGACCAGGATTATTTTATCCGAAAGAATACACCATATCAACTCTCGTACGAGGCGATAGCGTCTATGGTCGATTTTCAGTTCGCAACGCCTCATGATATGATTTTTTCCAAAATAAAAGGCTATGTCCTGAGCATTAATCACCTTGAAAAAAGATTGGCAATCCCGCCGACATCCATAGCCAATAAGTCTAATGCCAAACTCCAATGGACAGGCTCAAAAGCCGATCTCGTCGAACTTACCTATGCCCTTCACGCTTCAGGATTGGTCAATAACGGAACTGCGGCCATTAAGGATCTGGCACAAGGAATGGAGCAACTGTTTGCCATCAAATTGGGAGATTATTACCGGATTTTTTTAGAAATCAGGGCACGTAAAAATAATCAGGCCAAGCTGCTGGAAATGCTCCGCCACAGCTTGATCTCAAAAATTGAGAATCTTGATCATTAGATGTCACCTTTATGGCATTATTTTTCAGCTCCCCTCTTTAGTTAAAGAGGGGAATGAATTCACCGTAGTGCAACGAAGGTGAAGAAAGGGGAGTTTGGTCTTTTCTTGCGCCGCTATTGGTGTTTAACTGCGCCATTGTTGGTGTTTTCCAGCTCCCCTCTTTAGTTAAAGAGGGGAATGAATTTACCGTAGTGCAACGAAGGCGAAGAAAGGGGAGTTTGGTCTTTTCTTGCGCCATTGTTGGTGTTTTTTACCAACAATTTCACACTGTCTTGTCTTGTCCCAAAACAACTATTTTAGGAAGGGTCATTGTCTTAAGCTAGTGGATAGATAGAGGCAGGATAAAGGCAGGATAAAGGCACGTTAATGCCATACATGTTAAATGTAATTTACTCCCAAACTAAAGGAACACTAACCCTCAGCTCCCCTCTTCAGAAGAAGAGGCGACCGAGCGTTAATAAATAGTCCTGTGGACTATTTTAGCGAAGGGGCGAGCTGGCGCGAAGGCAAGTAGTCTGGACGGGGAGTTTGACAATTCACCGTAGTGCAACGAAGGCAAAGAAAGGGAGCCCGAACCAGAGTTTGAATTCCTTTATAGACTAACTAAATTATACGCGTAATTTATGCTCCTCCCCAACAATATTCCTTGATCCGATACACTCCCTTCAAGCCGAAAAGGCTTGGGTCCTTACTACAAATAAAAAACCCACAACTAAAAAGTTGTGGGTTTCCTTTTGCGGAGAAAGAGGGATTCGAACCCCCGGAGGTATGACCCTCAACAGTTTTCAAGACTGCCGCATTCGACCGCTCTGCCATTTCTCCAAGCGTCTCATCAGGTATGCCCTGAATGCGGGTGCAAATATAGAAACCTTTTTCAATTCTTTCAAATAAAATGTCACTTTTTTATTAAATTAATTTAACCATTGAATTAATTTATGGAAATGTCCTGAAATTGCCATTCGCATCCCTTATTTTTGCTAGGATTACAAATTGGTACTTATGAGCATTATAGAAAGTTTAAAATGGCGCTATGCCACCAAAAAGTTTGATCCCAATAAGCACCTTTCTGATAAAAAGCTGCACATTCTTAAGGAGGCTTTTAACTTAACGGCAACTTCATTTGGCTTGCAAACTATTTCTTTGGTTATTATTGAGAATAAAACCTTACGAAACCAATTATTGGAAGCCGCATATAATCAGCGCCAAATAGTGGATGCATCCCATTTATTGGTTTTTTGTATCAATGACACTATTAAGGAAGAACATGTGGATGATTTATACGATAATATCATTCATTTAAGACAAACTCCCGAAACTATTTTGGAGCCTTATCGAAATGATTTGAAATTGATGATGCAAAACATGTCGCAGGAAGAACAACAGGAGTGGTCCATCAAACAGGTTTATATTGCCATTGGCAATCTCATGACGGTTTGTGCGGTGGAGCGTATCGATTCGTGCCCTATGGAGGGTTTTGATAGAGCGCAATTTGATGCTATATTAAATCTTAAGGACAAAGGACTGAAATCTGTCTTGTTATTGCCGGTAGGGTATAGAGCAGAAGATGATATGTTTTCAGGATTCAAAAAGGTGCGAAAAAAGTTGCATGATGCCGTTTTCGAAATCTAAAACTTAAATACTTTTGACTCCAGTTTTATAAATGTTAAGTTTGTCTTTATATAAAAATTTCGATTGATATGCCAGGATTTGAATTATTTGGAAGTGCCGAACGTAAAGAGGTAAATGACGTATTGGAAAGCGGTGTATTGATGCGTTATGGCTTTGATGGCATGCGCAAGGGGCACTGGAAGGCGAGAGAACTAGAGGTTGAATTACAATCGGCCTTCAAAGCCAATCATGTGCAATTGGTGTCCAGCGGAACGGCTGCCGTTTCTGTAGCTTTAGCTGCGGCTGGAATTGGCGCAGGAGATGAAGTTATTATGCCATCCTTTACTTTTGTGGCAAGTTTTGAAGCCATTATGATGATGGGGGCCACGCCAGTGTTAGTGGATATCGATGATACTTTGACCTTAGACCCTAAGGCGGTGGAGAATGCGATTTCGTCTAAAACAAAAGCTATTATGATCGTACATATGTGCGGTAGTATGGGCGATATGGATGCGCTACAAGCCATTTGCGACGCACATAAATTAATCCTTATTGAAGATGCCTGCCAAGCGATTGGGGCGACCTATAAAGGTAAGCCTTTGGGAAGTATTGGTCATTTGGGCTGCTTTTCATTCGATTTTGTAAAAACGATTACCTGTGGCGAAGGTGGGGCAGTGGTAACCAATAATGAGCAATACTATATTAATTCCGATCAGTATTCTGATCATGGTCACGACCATCAAGGTAATGATAGGGGGGCAGAAGGTCATCCATTTATGGGCTATAATTTTAGAATCTCGGAACTGCATGCAGCCGTGGGATTAGCACAGGTACGACGCTTACCAGATTTCTTGGCCATTCAAAAGAAGAATTTCAATATACTTAGAGACGCCCTGACCGTAATTCCTGAAGTGACCTTTAGAACAGTTCCAGAGGGTGGTGAAGAAAATTATGGGTTTTTAAACTTTTTCCTTCCCGATTTGGAAATTGCCAGAAAGGCTTCACAAAACTTGAAAGATGCCGGTGTTGATGGCTGTTTTCACTATTATGACAATAATTGGCATTATGTCCGAAAGTGGGATCATTTAAAGGATGTAAAGAGCTTGTTTCCGATTTCTGCGGAAGTGAAAGCAGGATTAAAATATCTACAAACAAAAACCTTTGCGCAATCTGATCACTTTATTGGACGAAATATCTCGTGCCTGATCAAATTATCTTGGACAGAAGAAGAGGTCAGAGCACGTGCTTTAAAGATGGTTGAAGCTATCAAGATGAGTTTGTAGTGGATGTAGGTTTATTAGATAATCTATTTTAACATCAGCTTCGGTCATTATTAAACATAAAAAAGGATTCAGAACCATTTTAGTTCCGAATCCTTTTTCTATTTAGTTAAGATTTGCTTCTGTCTTCTACAAACTATTTTCTACCCTCTAAAAGGGGTCTTGATTCTAGATTCGAAGCGATCTATATTTTACTTAGTAACTTACATAATCCACAATCTCCAAACCATAGCCAATAATCCCGACACGTTTGGTGTGTTCGCTATTGGACATCAATAATAGTTTGTGAATGTTAAGGTCGTGCAGAATTTGTGCGCCAATTCCAAAATCTCTGTTGTCCATAGCAATACTCGGTGCTTTGATAACATCAGTATGATTTTGTTCTTGTTTTAAGGTTTTTAATCTATTCAATAAATCGGTAGACTGATTTTGCTGATTGATAAAAAGGATTGCGCCCTTGCCGTCATCATTGATCACCTTGAACATATCGTCCAACTTTTTATCGGCGTTATTGGTCAACGTACCTAAAATATCATTATTGACCAAGGTAGAATTCACTCTGGTCAAAACAGGTTCATTGGTTTTCCATGCCCCTTTGGTCAGTGCAATATGAACTTGGTCATTGGTGGTTTGTTGGTAGGCTCTCAGTCTGAATTTGCCAAAACGGGTCACAATTTCGAAATCTTCTTTCTTTTCAATTAAAGAGTCGTGCTGCATTCTATAGGCTACTAAATCTTCTATCGAAACAATTTTCACGTCAAATTTCTCTGCAACTTTCATGAGTTCAGGTAATCGTGCCATGGTGCCATCCTCATTCATGATTTCCACAATCACACCTGCTGGTTGTAAGCCGGCCAAACGTGCAAAGTCTATAGCTGCTTCAGTATGTCCTGTACGTCTTAGTACGCCTCCTTCTTTAGCAACTAAAGGAAATATATGTCCTGGTCGTCCTAAATCAAAAGACTTGGTATCGGGATCAATCAGTGCTTTCACAGTTTTTGCGCGGTCACTAGCTGAAATACCAGTCGTCACTCCATGGCCACGTAAATCCACCGACACGGTAAATGCGGTTTCCATAGGATCGGTGTTATTGTGCACCATCGGATGTAAATCCAATTCTTTACAACGTTTTTCGGTAAGTGGCGTGCAAATCAATCCGCGGCCATGGGTGGCCATAAAATTGATCATTTCTGGCGTTACCATTTCTGCGGCAGCTAAAAAATCGCCTTCATTTTCTCTATCGGCATCATCAACAACAATAATTACTTTTCCATTTTTGATATCCTCAATGGCCTCTTCAATAG
>JBARDR010000191.1:0-3186 GCA_049795335.1 Gelidibacter sp.
TTACCTATAGCTATTGGAAAGAAGAGGCCGATTTGGAAAATTATCGTAACTCTGATCTTTTTAAAACCGTTTGGGATAAAACCAAACAATCGTTTAATGGGAAACCAGAAGCTTGGAGTGTTGACAAACTGATATCACTTAAATAATATACAACTTAACGCTATGTTTGCTATTCTTAAAAAAGAAATCAACGCCTTCTTTGCCTCCCCGATAGGTTATTTGGTAATTGCACTGTTTTTAATCCTCAGCGGACTCTTTCTTTGGTTATTTAAAGGCGATTTCAATATTTTGGAAAGTGGTTTTGCCGATATGGCACCATTTTTTCTTTTGGCGCCTTGGATTCTTATTTTTCTGGTACCAGCAGTGACGATGCGCAGTTTCTCTGATGAAAAAAAACAAGGCACTTTGGAGCTTTTAGTGACCAAACCGATTTCCCATTTACAAATTGTTTTGGGCAAATATTTTGGCGCTTTAATATTAATCCTGCTCGCTTTATTGCCAACCCTACTTTATATTTTCGCGATTGACAATTTAAAGCTTGACGGCAACATTTTAGATTACGGGAGTATTATCGGCTCTTATTTGGGTCTGCTGTTTTTGGTAGCAGCATACGCTGCCATCGGACTTTTTGCCTCTACCCTTTCTGACAATCAAATTGTAGCGTTTCTTATCGCTGTGTTTTTATGCTTTTTCTTTTATTATGGTTTTGAAGGACTTTCCAATTTAAGCGCTTTACCAATTGAACAATTTGGCATGGAAGCCCATTACAACAGTATTAGTCGAGGTGTTTTGGACACTAGGGATTTGCTTTACTTTATTAGTTTATCCATATTTTTTATTGCAATCACACAATTTAATATTCAAAAAAAATAATATGATCATTACGCCTATCCTTGTTGTTTTTCTCGTCATCGTATTTACGTTGGCCTTTCTATTTATCAAAACTATTGATGATCGCAAATGGATTACCATTCCACTCAGTCTTATTTTGACCCCATTTATATATTTCTACGCATTTTATCCAATGATCAATATTTTCAGCAGTTATCATCACCAAAAATATTTTGATTCGGAAGTTTTCATTAATAAACCCAGCTTTCGTTATGAAATGTTTGATAACATCCAAGAAACGGATACGCTGCTTGGCAAATCGAAAGAGATCGTTAACGAGCTTTTGGGCACTTATGAATGGCTGACTTGGGACGATGTAAAAGATGACTATGATCAAGACAAATGGAATTATGGACTTGGGATCCATCCTGGAGCTTTTAATGACAAATCGGAGGCCATGGAAATCATATTTAAGAATGATAAAGTAATTAAAGTGAACACTTTTAAATTAGACCTAAAATCTGATGCTAAAAAATAAATCAAATCTTATCAAGATTGTTGTTCTTCTGGTTGTTCTGATGGCTTTAAATTGGCTGGGCACTAAGGTTTACAAACGTTTTGACCTAACGCAAGACCAACGCTATACTTTATCACAATCGGCTTTGGATATTGTGAAGGATGTAAAATCGCCATTAATTGTGGATGTATTTTTAGAAGGTGATTTTCCTTCGGAGTTTAGACGCTTAAAAAACGAAACCCAACAATTACTTGAAGAATTTGCGTTAGATAACAATCAGATAAAATTCAATTTCATTAATCCGCTGGAAGATGAAAGCACACGCGACAATAACATCGAGCAATTGATGCAGCGTGGTTTGGAACCTTTGCAATTGAGTGTCAATAACAACGGCAAGACCTCCCAGGAATTGATTTTCCCTTGGGCATTGGCAAGTTATAATGAGCAGACGGTTAAAATTGCGTTGATAAAAAATAAAATAGGATCCACTCAGCAAGAATTGGTCAGCAATTCCATTCAACATTTGGAATATGCGTTTGCTGAAGGTTTTCAGAAATTAGTAACCGAAAAAAGTAAGAAAATTGCCATCCTCAAAGGTAATGGCGAGCTTGAAGATAAATATTTGGCTGATTTTTTAAAATCGGTAAAAGAACATTATTTTATCGCGCCGTTTACTTTAGATAGTGTCGCAACAAATCCACAAAACACCCTAAAAAAGCTCAACGAATTTGACCTTATTATTGCTGCAAAACCGACGGAAGTCTTTACCGAAGATGAAAAATTGGTGTTGGATCAATTTACAATGAATGGCGGGAAAAGTTTATGGCTTACCGAAAGTGTTACTATGGACAAAGACAGTCTTTACAATGATGAAGGCCGTGGGATTGCGCTGATGAACGACTTGAACCTGAATGATTTTTTCTTTAAATATGGCGTACGTATCAATCCGGTAATTGTGAATGACATGTACTCAGCGCCCATAACGATTGCCATGGGCGAAGGCAGCAACGCGCAGTTTCAACCGCTAAGATGGCCTTATTCGCCTTTGGCTGCTGGAAATCCGGAGCATCCTATTACAAGTAATTTAAATTTGGTTAAATTTGATTTTGCTAACCAATTGGACACCTTAAAAAGTAGCACACAAAAAACCATACTTCTGCAGAGCTCTAAACTCACTAAACTAGAAGGTGTCCCAAAAGAAATTAGATTGGAAGTTGTTACCGAAGAACCCGATATTTCAACCTATACCAAAGGCCCGCAAAATTTAGCCGTGTTAGTGGAAGGCCAATTTACGTCGGTTTATAAAGACAGAATCAAACCTTTTAAACTAGACAACACTAAAGAGATCAGCCCAGACACTAAAATGATTGTGATTGCCGATGGCGATATTATTAAAAATGAAATACTTAAAAACCAACCTCAAGAATTGGGTTTTGATCGATGGACTGGACAAAGCTTTGGAAATAAAGAATTTTTATTGAACGCCGTGAATTATCTTTTAAGTGACGATGGTCTATTGGAGGTCAGAACCAAGAATATCAATATTGCCTTTTTAGATGCTCAAAAAATAGAATCCAACAAAACACAATGGCAACTTTTAACTATTGCTTTACCACTCATTATTTTGGCCTTGTTTGGACTTCTATTTAATTATCTTAGACGTAAAAAATACGCTTAGAAATAGAGAGTCTCTGAGAATTCCTAAGGTTTTGAAAATTGCAGAAAAGGCCATCGGATGGCTATTCATTCGTCTTGTTAATTGTTTTTTCATTTCCCCAGAAACAATAACCAGCAAAACCGATGTTTTTAAACTGATTTACAAACGGTTAACATAGCTA
>JBARDR010000192.1:0-3159 GCA_049795335.1 Gelidibacter sp.
ATACTATTTAACGTACCTAAAGAAGTTCCGTAATTGATGACAGATTCTGTGAAAACATTAGTCCTCCACTTTATAATTACACTTGTAGGTGTTCCAGTTTGTAAATATGGTCCTCTCGTTACAGTAGTAGGTATAGCTTCATAACCTTTCACTCGAAAATCAAAACTAATATCTGAACTTGTCCCTGATTTTTGATGAATTTCTACTGCTAATACGTTGGTACCTGTTACTAAACTACTGCTTATTATTTTCGAGATCCATGTAGTTTCATCACTTTCACCTACACCTGAAGACGCATATGTTTGATGATCAAAATAAGCAGGCATATTATCACTCCAAACTTCTGCTCCGTTCAGGTAAACTATCATGCCATCGTCGCGAATAGCCTCCAATTCTAAGTAGTTATATAGAGTATTGTTGGGTATATTAAAGGATTTTCTAAAATAGGTGGTAGGATACTTATTATTAGCATCCGGACCGTAGCCAACAGTTGTTCTTTGTGTGTTACCATATCCGAATGGAGCAGGAAAATCCAAATTCCATAATGCATCATTAAACCCTGTGCTGTACCATGAAGTTCCTTGATTAGAGCCGTCATCTAAATAGTTCCAATTAGCTCCGCTATTAACAATAATTGTTTGTGATAATAAATTCATTGAAATCATTATCGTCAATACAATAATAGTTTTCTTTATCATAGCCCCAATTTTAACTCCAAATTATAAAAATTCTTTGGTAGTTTTTTAAAAAGCGACAGTATTTTGGTGTTTTAACTTTAATTCTGTTATGGCAAAGTTTGCTTGATTGTAGGTTACAATTAATTCAGTCGTTGTTTTATTGATTTGCTTAACTGGCGCCCCACCGTTTGCTGTATGAATAGTTGCATGGGATACAACACTTAAAATAAAAAAAATAACCGAGTCTGTGGAAATTCCAGCGAAATTTCCAAGTAGACGAGAACTAAGTAATTATTTTACCCAGGGTTAGCAAATCGGCTTTTTTTCAGTTTTTCCAATGATCAGTTAGTTTAATAAATTCACTTAATTCGTACGCACCGAGTATTGTCAAAATGGATAATTCGTTTTCACGTTTTTTTTTCTAAAAGTAAAGGCGTAACTAACAATCGGAACTATCATTAATAATTTCAGTTCATTCGAATGGGATAACGCATTAATTTCGATAAAACGAAATGAATGCAAAAATGCGTATTATCAAGTTCAATCACTTGTCCATCTAGAACTTCAAATTAATATGTTTTCGGCTTGTAAAGCCCATAATCGTTTCACAAAGTAATTAAAATTTTAGAACTTAAGGGAACATACCGATCTTTCGGCCCTTTGGCATGCTTAACATGTTATAAACCCGCGAGTGCCGTCGATGGCATCCATTTTTAATGCTAATGCCTCACCAATGTGCAGACCACAGGCATATACCAAAATTAAAATGGTTTTATGCTTTATGTTTTTTACTTGGGTCAAAAGATGCTTCACTTCTTCTTTTGATAAAATTTCTGGTAAATGGTTCTCTTTTATTGATCGTTGGGGTGTTGTTATGATTGTTGTAAAACAGTGATCGCACTTATAATTTGATTTTGAAAGGTTCTGCTATAGTCGTTGCTTAGGATATAATACCTTCAAATGCTTTAATATAAGCGCTCAGGTGTTCTTCATCATCAAAATGAACGGCCTATTTGAGAAGTGTTTCTGTAAAAGAGTGGAGCGAGTGTAATGGGGGACATATGGAGGTCTGTAAATTGTTAATCTAAATATATCAATTATTTGATTTATAGTTAGTAACGAGTTGTTTAGACCTGTTATTTAAATTGCAATATTCTTGGTAGGTTTAATTGTGAGATGTTAAACAGTGGTGTTCATATTTGGTTTCTTATGATGCTGTCTTTGTAATAATGATCTTGATTTTCAGATTCAGCTTTTCAATTGAAAGTGTCAAAGTTGAATTTTAATTGTGATTGGACTGTTTTAAATAATACTACCTTTGATTTAAGCCTTATTATGGTTTTATAAACACAATATTATGAGGAAAAGTGACCATGGAACCAAGAGCATCAAAAAACCTTGGCCAACCAAAGCCGCCATGGAGCAGGTTTATGAACTAAATCTTTGGGGTGGAAATAGCTCCGAATTTTATTCGGGTAATGGATCACATCTGCCGGAAATCGTAGAGCCATATGTCGATGCTCTGACGTCATTTTTAACTTCTTTTAAAAGTCCGCTTGTTGTAATTGATTTGGGTTGTGGTGATTTTAATGTAGGAAAGGAATTGGTAAGGCATACTCAAAAATATATTGCGGTAGATATTGTATCAGATCTTATAAAGCGCAATAATGAAAAATTTAAGGGAAGTCACTTGGAGTTCCTTTGTTTGGATATTGCGGTAGATGATTTGCCCGCTGCGGATTGTGTTTTAATAAGACAGGTATTGCAACATTTATCAAATGAAGAAGTGCAAAGCATAGCGCAGAAATTATCGGCATTTAAATATGTAATCACCACAGATCATCTGCCGGAAGGCGATTTTATACCCAATAAAGATATTATTTCTGGTCAAGGCATACGATTGAAAAAACATAGTGGTATCAACCTATTGGCGGCTCCATTTAATATGAAGGTGGAAGAAGAAAAGGAATTGCTTTCTGTTTTTTTAGAGGATAATAAGGGTGTTATTGTAACGACACTCTATAGAATGTTTTAAAACCTTTGGGATAATTCGTTAAATGAAATTTTTAACTTGATCCTGGACTTCATTTTGAGATAATTTCAAAATTCTTTTAGAAACGAAGTTTGCTTAAAAAGAAAAACCTCGCCAATCTGAAGATTAACAAGGTTTTGTAGTGTTTGTGTTTCCACTTTGTGACCTGACTGGGGCTCGAACCCAGGACCCTAACATTAAAAGTGTTATGCTCTACCAACTGAGCTATCAAGTCTTTCTTAACAAGGCTGCAAATATAAAGCCTAATTAATAATTATTGACCATTGTGGGTGTTATTTAATAAATAATTTATTTTTGCCCACCAATTTTCAAAATTTTTTGACGATTATTTTGAATAATCATCTGAACATGTTTTTCTTAAAAAAAACCTTGCTAATCTTTTCGATTAACAAGGTTTTGAAGTTTTTAGTGTTTCCACTTTGTGACCTG
>JBARDR010000193.1:0-4725 GCA_049795335.1 Gelidibacter sp.
CGTAAAAACTTCGTTGTGTATTTTAATGGCATTGGCATATACAAGCGTCAACTTATTACTTCCTACAATACCAACAGCACCATTTAATTCTATATTTTGCTTATCAATTTGAAGATACGATGTAGAAAAACCAATGGTTCCCTGATCGCAAGTTTCTTCAACAAAGTAAATATCAGAAGTATCCTCTTTTAAACGAATCGTTATTTCGGGATTAAACGTGTTACTAGAAGTAACAATACCTTTATGATCAAAATTCAAGGTTTCGTTGACTTTACACGCTGTCTTATCTAAAAAATTTAAGCTAGGAACTTGGTTATTGCCTAAATCAAATGGAATGCCTACCGTCCACGTAATCAATTCCCAATTACCAACGACAGGGTGCTTATCATCCTCTTTAGAACAGCTTGCGCATATTAAAAAACAAACAGACAGAAAAAGCAGACGAAAGGTAATATTCATTTATAATCATGGTTAGATGAGGAGCCAAAATTATAAATTAGGGATGGTCTTCTAAAAAAAACACGGCCAATAGCTGAAAAGCCGGTTGAAAGGCACTCGGTTGATCTAAAAAAAAAGATTTATTCAGATAAAACGGCAACAAATTCAAATCTTACAATGCCATCGCCATCAATTTTGGTCAACTCTATTTGATGCAAAGTATTTACAAGCTCCGGATTCCACGGCGTTTTTACTTTAACATAGTTTTCTGTAAACCCATGAATATAACCTTCTTTATTTTCGTTTTCAAACAAAACGGTGTGCGTAGTTTCTAATTGGCTTTCGTAAAACGCACGACGTTTTTTAACGGATAAGCCTCGTAGCATTTTACTGCGTTTTGCCCTTACGTTTTTTGAAACCACGCCGTCCATTTCTACAGCCTCGGTATTATCACGTTCAGAATAGGTAAACACATGTAAGTAGGATATATCAAGCGCATTCAAAAAGTTATAGGTCTCTAAGAAATGTGCGTCAGTTTCTCCAGGAAAACCCACAATGACATCCACACCAATACAAGCCTGTGGCATGACTTCTTTTATTTTTGAAACACGATCCACATAAAGCTCCCTCATGTAACGACGTTTCATTTTTTTAAGAATGTCATTACTTCCACTTTGTAATGGAATATGGAAATGTGGTACAAATGCTCTTGATTTTGAAACCAAGTCAATCGTTTCATTTTTCAATAAATTGGGTTCGATGGATGAAATGCGTAAACGCTCAATACCTTCTACTTGGTCTAATTGTTTAACTAAATCTAAAAAAGTATGCTCGTGTTTTTTATTACCGAATTCACCTTTGCCATAATCGCCAATATTCACCCCAGTTAAGACGATTTCTTTGATATTTTGAGCAGCAATTTCTTTGGCGTTTTTAACGACACTTTCCATAGTGTCACTTCTTGAAATACCACGAGCCAGCGGAATAGTGCAATACGTACATTTATAGTCGCATCCGTCCTGAACTTTCAAAAAAGCACGGGTTCTGTCTCCGATAGAGTAACTTCCTACGTAAAAATCGGCTTCTTCAATCTCACAGGAATGGACTTCTCCCATATCGTTTTTGGAAAGATCATTGAGATAATCGGTAATCTTGAATTTTTCAGTCGCACCAAGCACCAAATCGACTCCATTGACATCTGCCAACTCCTGAGGTTTCAATTGAGCATAACATCCAACAGCCGCTACGAAGGCATTAGGATTGATCTTTTGGGCCTGCTTGACGATGGATTTAAAACGCTTATCGGCATTTTCAGTAACAGAACAGGTATTGATAACATAAATATCTGCATTCTCATCAAACTCCACACGATCAAAACCTTCATTTTCAAAAGTTCTGGCAATCGTAGAGGTTTCCGAAAAATTCAGTTTGCACCCTAAAGTATAAAACGCTACTTTCTTTCTCATAATACAGTCTTCATTTCCTAAAAACAGAAGCTCTTTATAGAAGAATTAGCGTCTATTTTTATACGTAAAATTTTAATTTACTTTGTTATTGGATTTGCAAGTGCAAAGTTACGAATTAGTTTGAAAATAATGCAAATGTATTGCAGAGGTTTGGGGTTTCTGCCATCGCAAAGTTTCGGAAAGATGAATGAAGAGGATAGTGTGAAAAATCACACTATCCCAGATAAAAAAATAACTTAAAATTTGAATTAGACTTTCAAATAGCGTGCAGCTAGCCTATCTCGAAAACATCGCGTTAGTCGCAAATCTGCTATTTAAAATAAAAATAGGACTAATCCCTTCTGAATTTTTTAGAAAGTTCAAATACGTGCTCCAATATGGCTTTATCCTCATCGGTTAGCTCCAATTGACGTCTGGCCATAACCACTTCAGCAACTTCAAATGCTTTTTTGGTTAAATAAGTCGTTAATCCTGCAGCGCCTCCCCAACTAAAACTAGGTATAAAAGTCCGCGGAAAACCACTACCAAAAACATTGGCACTTACACCAACCACGGTTGCGGTATTGAACATTGTATTGATACCACATTTGCTATGATCACCCATCATGATGCCGCAAAACTGCAAACCTGTTCTGGCAAAGCTTTCGGTGGTATAATCCCAAATGCGTATTTCGGCATAATTGTTCTTTAAATTTGAGCAATTGGTATCTGCGCCCATATTACACCATTCCCCTATCACGGCATTCCCCAAGTAACCTTCATGACCTTTATTACTATGCGCAAAAAGCACGGCGTTTTTAACTTCGCCTCCAATCGTACAATAAGGCCCAACCGTTGTAGGACCATAAACTTTAGCGCCCATTTTAACCGCTGAATGCTCACAAATGGCAAAAGGTCCTCTTATCAAGGCGCCTTCCATGATTACAGAATCCTTTCCAATATAAATCGGACCTAAATCGGCGTTAAGGGTCGCAAATTCCATTGAAGCCCCTTCCTCCATAAACACATTATGTGCTCCCAAAACATTATTGGTTGACGAAATAGGTTGCGAAACCCTTCCTCTAGTAACCAAATCAAAATCCTCTTGAATGGCTTCTCCGTTTTTAGAGAAAATATCCCAAGTGTGTTCGACTTTGATCACTTGTCCATCAAATTCTATAGCATCAAAAGCATTAAAATCAATATCTTCCTGAGCGTCCTTTGTAAAAAACGCAATGACATCTTCATCTTTGAAAATAGCTTGATTTTCCTTTAAATCACTGACCATTGCCACCAACTCATCATTGGGCAGATAAGAAGCATTAATCATCACATTTTCGTCCATTTCCACCATAGGATACTTATCGGACAAATAGTCTTCAGTAACTGTTGTAGTAGTTGATCCCAAATGCATTTCCCATTTCTCTCTAATGGTTAATATCCCTATTCTAATATCAGCAACTGGTCGCGTGTACGTAAATGGCAATAGATTATCCCTAAAGGGACCATCAAAAAGAATGTAGTTCATGTATTATAGTAGTAGTTGGTTTAGTGCTCAGGAATAAATATTACCAACGCCAAATTTCAGATTTAAGGGAAAAAACTTCAACATATAAACCTATAAAAACTAGCGCTTTAATAATAACTATTTCGATTGCATAAAATTTCAAGGCTCAAAAATAAGTTATTTATACAAAACAAAAAAGCCTGCAGAAAATTTCTACAGGCTTTTGATATAATGGTTACTAAATTACTTTTGGAATTTAGCGTATTTGCTTTTAAATTTATCAATACGACCAGCAGTATCTATCAATTTAGATTTACCAGTGTAAAACGGGTGTGACGATCTTGAAATCTCCATCTTAATAAGTGGATACTCAACACCATCAACGTCGATTGTTTCGTTTGTATTAGCTGTAGATTTAGTTAAAAACACGTCTTCGTTTGACATGTCTTTAAATGCTACTAGTCTATAATTCTCTGGATGTATACCTTTTTTCATCTCTAAATACTTTAATATCGTTCAATTTTTGGAAGTGCAAATTTAAGTAATTTTTCCTATTGTGCAATACATTTGGTTTAATTTTTTGATTTCTTCAATAGAATGATTTTTATGTTTTGGTTTAGAAGGGATAAATCAGAGTGTATAAAGACAAGATTTCTGCCTTCACAGGAATTATTTGTAACGTTTCTCTATATTTGCTTACTAACCTAATATATCAACTAAATTAAACCAAATAAAATGGAAACACAAAAACTTACTCCAGGTAAATTTGCAATCAATTATGGCGTGATCTTAGGTCTCGTTGTAGTAATTATTCACGTAATCACTTATGTTACCGGTTTAGCCTTAGAGGGCGCCCAGTGGCCAATGGCAATTTTTTACCTCATTTTCGCAATTGTCATCTTTTATGCTATTTCGCAATACAAGAAAAGAAATGCCAATCTCCTAAGTTTAAGTGAGGCTCTAAAAGTTGGCGTTTTGATTGGCGTCATTAGTGCCATTGTTTATGTAATTTATTCTTTACTATTTAATTATATCATTGATCCTGACTTTATGAATCAAATGATGGACGTTGCGAGAGATAACATGCTTGAACAAAACCCTGACATGACCGAAGAAATGGTAGCGCAAGGCATGAAATTTGTAGAAATGTTCATGAATCCTGCCATCGCAAGTGCTTTCTGGATTGCCATGAGCTCACTTTTTGGCCTTATATATTCACTTATCGGTGGATTGATAATGAAAAAAGAATAAAACCGCTTTGAAGTAATTGTATTACTTTTGACACATTATATTTTGAAAATAAATAAATGAACATATCAGTAGTCATACCGCTAC
>JBARDR010000194.1:0-8250 GCA_049795335.1 Gelidibacter sp.
CGGAATTAAGAACAAATTTCAGACAGGCACCAAACGTTACTGTGGGTTATCGTTATGGAATTCAAGACAGTGATCAAGGATCTACCAGAAGTAAATTCTATACGAAAACGCCATCTATTGAAGTGGATGCACTAATTTTAAAAACATTCACTTTTAAAACAGATTTCGCTTATAATAATTTTAGTAATAATGACCGTACGCTTAATAAATACGAGTTCTGGAACGCGTCTTTAGCCTACAGAACAAATAAGGATGCCAAATTCGAATATGCGGTAAAAGCGACTAACTTATTGAATACAAAATCACAAAGTCAAAGTAACACGAGCAATATTTCAGTAAGTGCAACAGAATATTTTATTCAACCGCGATTTATGACCTTTAGAGTTATTTATTCGCTTTAATAATAGAAAAGATTTAAACTTTAAAAAGGACAATTTCAGTAGAAGTTGTCCTTTTTTTGTTTCTAATTGTGACGTCTGAATAAAATATAAATTCCTTAAAGAGGTTTAAATTTTTAGTTTCTTTTTTGGTTTTTTTTCGAATAATTCTAATGGTTTTGTCGTTTAGAAAAACAGTTCGTAGAGTAAGGATTATTGGCAATGCTGATTTCATATATGTTGTCAATAATTTATGATTTGTGTCTATATTCTTGATTCTAAAAGTAAAGCGGTCTTGATTCACTTTTGAAAGAATATTGGTTTCTAATCTTAGATAAAAGTTGTATTTTGATACCCTTAATTTACTAAACAAAACAACTAACAAATGAAAAGAATTTTACTAGGGGCATTTCTGATATGCTCTATGTTAACAGTGACTGCACAGCAGAAAAATGCGGTGATTGAAAACATGATTAAAGAAGCCAATGAGAATTCTCAATTGGAAATTTTAGGGCATCATATGATGGATGTCATTGGCCCAAGATTGGTGGGAACACCACAGATGAAACAGGCTCATGATTGGGCGGTAGCCACTTATGAAAAATGGGGGATTCCTGCAAAAAATGAACAATATGGCGAATGGAAATCTTGGGAGCGTGGGATTACCCATATCGATATGGTATATCCACGAGTGCAGTCTTTGGCTGGTATCCAATTGTCTTGGAGTCCAAGTACAGGTCCGAAAGGTGTGACTGCCGAAGTGATTACACTTCCAATCGTAAAGGATGCAGCCGAATTTAAAAACTGGCTTAAAAATGCCAAAGGTAAGTTCGTCATGGTTTCTGAATATCAAATTACAGGAAGACCTGATTATAACTGGGAAGAATTTGCAACTCCTGAATCTTTTGAGAAAATGAAAAAGCAGCGCGATTCTATTTCAAAGGCATTTCGTGAAAACATTGCCAGAACAGGATTTGATGCCAGAACCATTATTAATGCTTTAGAAGATGCAGGTGCCGTAGGTATTGTCTCTTCATATTGGTCAAAGGGATTTGGTGCAAATAAAATTTTCGGAGCACGTACCAAAAAAATTCCAACGGTTGATATTGAGTTGGAGTCTTATGGTATGCTGTATCGTTTGGCTGAATATGGCGAAAAACCACGGATTAAAATTGTTGCTGAATCTAAAGATTTAGGGGTGGCACCAACATTTAACACAATTGCACAAATAAAAGGCACTGAGAAACCAGAAGAGTATGTGATTCTTTCCGCACATTTCGATTCTTGGGATGGTGGTACAGGTGCAACCGATAATGGCACTGGAACTTTAGTCATGATGGAAGCGATGCGCTTATTGAAGAAGTTTTATCCAAACCCAAAACGTACCATTTTAGTTGGACATTGGGGGAGTGAGGAGCAAGGATTAAATGGTTCACGTGCGTTTGTGGAAGACCATCCAGAAATTGTCGAAAACATTCAAGCGGTATTCAACCAAGATAACGGTACCGGACGTGTAGTTGATTTATCAGGTGCAGGATATTTACATGCATATGATTATTTGACCCGTTGGTTAAGTGTGGTTCCAAAAGATATTTCAAAACATATCAAAACCAATTTCCCAGGTTCTCCAGCTGGTGGAGGTTCAGACAACGCTTCTTTTGTGGCTGCAGGAGCACCTTCATTTAATTTGAGCTCTTTAAACTGGTCCTACTGGAATTATACTTGGCATACTAACAGAGATACGTATGATAAAATCGTTTTTGACGATGTAAGAAGCAATGCGATCTTGACTGCTATTTTAGCTTATGAAGCCAGTGAAGATCCTGAGAGAGTATCGAAAGAAAAAATAGTATTGCCTGTAAGCGAACGCACGGGCAAGCAAATGGAATGGCCGACACAACGTTCTCCAGAGCGTAAAGGTGGTTTGGATTAATTTATTCAAATCCATTCGTAACATTGAGTTTTCTGTAACCCTTTTTGAAAGTTAGGGGTCATAAAATAAAAAATGAAGGGCTTTAGCTAAATGGTGCACTTGAGTGCAATTTGGGCTAAAGCCCTTTGTTCTTCTATGCTTCCTTGACCCCGAACTAAAGGTCGAGGTTATTCATGTTTAATCCTTGAAAAATAAGAAATCAAAAAACCTTCAACGGCGATGTTGAAGGTTTTTTGATTTCTTAAGTCTTTGTACTTAATTCTAAAGGCAAAGCGGTCTAAATTCTAATTAATTTCAAACGCCGCTCTCACCTTATCCACATAATCCAGTTTTTCCCAAGTAAATAATTCCACATCCAGGGTCACAGTGGTACCATTGAATTGCTCAAAAGTTTTTGTAACGGTTTCGTTAACTCTTCCCATATGGCCATAAGCCGCCGTTTCGCTGTACATCGGTTGACGCAGTTTTAAACGGTCTTCAATGGCGGACGGACGCATGTCAAAAATCTCGAAGATTTTATCGGCAATTTCGCCATCAGTCAAATTAAACGGGCAAGTACCATAAGTATCCACATAAATAGACGTCGGTTTTACCACGCCAATAGCATAACTGACCTGTACTAAAACTTCAGAACAAACACCTGCAGCAACTAAGTTTTTAGCAATATGGCGAGTCGCATAAGCCGCACTTCTATCTACTTTACTTGGATCTTTTCCAGAAAAGGCGCCACCACCATGAGCCCCTTTACCACCATAAGTATCTACGATAATTTTTCGTCCTGTCAATCCAGTATCGCCATGTGGGCCACCAATAACAAACTTTCCTGTAGGATTAATATGATAGGTAATATCATCATTGAACAACACTTGAATTTGCTCAGGAAGTCCAGAAACAACTCTCGGAATTAAGATGGCAACAATGTCTTTTCTGATTTTCTCCAACATTGCAGTGTCCGCAGCAATGATATCTTCTTGCGAATCGGATTTTGGTTTTACAAAATCGTCATGTTGTGTGGAAATCACAATGGCATCAATACGCTGAGGTACGTTGTCATCGCTATATTCAATAGTGACCTGGCTTTTAGAATCTGGACGTAAATACGTGATATCCTTATTTTCTCTTCGTAAAGCAGCCAGCTCGATCATCAAACGATGCGAAAGGTCTAAAGCCAAAGGCATATAATTTTCAGTTTCGCTAGTGGCATAACCAAACATCATTCCTTGGTCACCTGCACCTTGTTCTTCCTTGTTCGCTCTGTCCACACCTCTGTTGATGTCCTCAGATTGCTCATGGATGGCTGAAAAAACACCACAAGAATTGCCGTCAAACATATAGGCACTTTTGGTGTAACCAATTTTATTGATCGTATCCCTTGCTATTTTTTGAACGTCCAAGTAGGTTTTTGATTTGACCTCGCCTGCAAGTACGACTTGTCCTGTCGTAACCAAGGTTTCACAAGCCACTTTAGAGTCTTTGTCAAACGCTAAAAAGTTGTCAATTAAAGCATCACTGATTTGATCTGCTACTTTGTCTGGATGTCCTTCAGAAACACTTTCTGAGGTAAATAAATATGCCATAACCTTTTCTTTATTATAGGTTTACGGAAGATTTGACGGAAAACGTCGAAGGTAGTTTGCACTGCCTTTAGCATTTTTAACTCTGTTGTTGATGTAGAGTCTCATCCTCAGGGCTTCCCGATTCAGAAGAGGTTGCAATCAGTCAAATCTTTCCTCTCAATTAGTATTAGGCAAAAGTAAAAAAATTAAATGGATGGCAAATCCTTTTATTTTGATTTCGTCTGAAATTAAACTCACAAGATTTTTTTTGAGTTTAAATTTTAATGAAGTATCCTTTGCCTGCTTGATGAAGGTGAGGTTTTTTTGATTTGTAAAAACAGCTGGTTTTAAAAAAACTTTATAATTTATTTGGAATTGTAACATTTGTGTTGCAATATTTGCGTTCACAAAGTTCAAAAACTTATTGAAGTGTTATCAAGAAAGGCGGAGGGATTAGACCCGATGAAGCCTTGGCAACCCTCTAGCAATAGAGAAGGTGCTAAATTCTACTTAATTACTGATTCATTTATCAGGTAATTGGATAGATAACTAAACGTAATTACTCATCTGTGATTACTCATTTCTTTTTAACATTTTTCTATTTGGTCCGTCAGCGATGGCGTATTTGGCTTTTGTTTTAATTCATTTATTAACTCAAAAAACTAGAAAAATGAGTACACAAAAATTCGCAACCCAAGCGTTGCACGCAGGACACGATGTTCAATCCAATGGTGGTACTAGAGCAGTGCCAATTTATCAATCCACAGCTTTTGTTTTCAAAAACTCTGATCATGCTGCGAACTTATTTGCACTTGCTGAGCCTGGAAACATTTACACACGAATCAACAATCCAACGACTGACATTTTAGAGCAGCGCGTAGCGGCACTTGATGGCGGAATTGCCGCAGTGGCAACAGCCTCAGGAATGGCTGCCATTGCCACAACTTTGCTCACGTTATTAAGAGCAGGCGATCATATTGTAGCATCAAGCAGTTTGTACGGAGGTACCTACAATTTATTAAATGTGACTTTGCCAAGACATGGCATTACCACCACATTTGTCGACCCGTCAGATCCTGATAATTTTGATAAAGCCGTACAAGGAAATACACGTGTTATTTTCATTGAGTCTTTAGGAAATCCTAAATTGGATGTGTTGGATATCAGAGCGATTTCTAATGCTGCAAAAAAGAATAAAGTTCCCTTAATTGTTGACAATACCGTAGCGACTTCTTATTTGCTAAAGCCTATTGCGCATGGTGCAGATATCGTTATTCATTCGTTGACAAAATACGCCAATGGTAACGGAACCGCTATTGGAGGGGCTATTGTAGACGGCGGTAATTTTGATTGGGCCAATGGTAAATTCCCTGAGTTTACCGAGCCATCCGCTGGATATCATGGTTTGGTTTATACCGACGTATTGAAAAATGCTTCATTTATAGCCAAGGTGCGTATTGAAGGACTTCGCGATTATGGTTCGGCCTTGAGTCCATTCAATGCGTTTCAAATCATTCAAGGTTTGGAAACTTTAGAATTACGTATCAAACAACACAGTAAAAATGCTTTGGAATTGGCTAAATGGCTCCAAGAGCAAGAGGAAGTGACTTGGGTAAATTATCCAGGTCTGGAATCAAGTCCTTATAAAGCCTTGGCTGATCAATATCTGCCGGAAGGTAAAAGTGGTTTGGTTACTTTCGGAGTTACTGGAGGTTATGAAGCGGCAAAAATAATTGCAGATGAAACCAAGTTGTTCTCCTTGTTGGCGAATATCGGCGATACCAAATCACTCATCATCCATCCTGCAAGTACCACGCATCAGCAATTATCTGATGAATCTCAGGAACTTACTGGAGTAACAAAAGATTTAATTCGTTTGTCAGTTGGTCTAGAGGATATTGACGATTTAAAAGCTGATTTAAAACAAGCGTTTAAACTAGTTAGGGAATCTGTGTTGCAAAATTCATCTAATTAATAACCACCTGAATCATGAGCGAATTAACATTTAGTGTAAAAGGACACAGTGCTTCTGAGGCCAAATTCATTGCCAAAACCAGACAGTTTAAACTGGTTGTGGATGAACCTGAAGGTTTGGGAGGTACTGATGAAAATGCCAATCCGGTTGAATATATCTTGGCAGGTTTAGCGGGTTGCATCAACGTGGTCGGGCATTTAGTGGCGAAAGAATTGGGATTCTCAATTCAGAAATTACATATAGAAGTGTCGGGAAATATTAATCCTGATAAATTATTTGGAGTTTCTAAGGCTGAAAGAGCAGGTTTTAAGGAAATCGATTTAAAATTAATTCCAGAAACCGACGCGTCTATTGAAAAGTTAGCTGAATGGCTGCGAATTGTTCAAGACAGATGTCCTGTTAAAGATAACTTAACCAACATTACACCTGTGAAGGTTAGTGTGGAAAAACAATATGCGGTTCAATAGATGTCACAATTAAATTACATCCAAATTCCAAATTACACCTTAGAGAGCGGTAAGACAATTGCAATAAAATTGTCTTACCAACTTTTTGGTAAACCTTTGGACAAAGCACCGATTGTACTGGTAAACCACGCATTAACCGGAAATAGCAACGTGGCGGGCGAAGGTGGTTGGTGGTTGGATCTTATTGGTGCTGATAAGGTAATCGATACCAATGTATATACCATTTTATCATTCAACATTCCGGGGAATGGTTATGACGGTTTTACAGTGGAAAATTACAAAGATTTCATAGCCAGAGATATTGCTAAATTGTTTTTGGAAGGCTTGAAAGCGCTTAAAATAACGAAGCTTTTTGCATTGATCGGTGGTTCGTTGGGCGGTGGAATTGCTTGGGAAATGGCGTTTTTGGCGCCAACCTTAGCAGAGCACCTTATTCCTGTGGCAACCGATTGGAAATCGACCGATTGGTTGATAGCCAATTGTCAGATTCAGGAGCAATTCTTAGTCAATTCCAGTAATCCGGTTCACGATGCCAGAATGCACGCCATGTTGTGTTACAGAACGCCAAAATCTTTTAAGGAACGCTTTCAACGCAGTAAAAAGGACGATTCGGAAATCTTTAATGTTGAGAGTTGGTTATTGCACCACGGTAATAAATTACAGGAACGTTTTCAGTTATCGGCTTACAAATTGATGAATCAGTTGCTGAAAACCATTGATGTCACCAAAAATAATGGCAATGATCCTAACATTTTAAATGCGATCAACTCAAACATTACCATTGTTGGCGTCGATTCAGATTTGTTTTTTACGGCGGAAGAAAATCGGGAAACTCAAAAGCATTTGGCTTTAATCCACCCTAATGTAACTTATAGTGAAATCAATTCCGATCACGGTCATGATGCGTTTTTAATTGAATTTGGCCAATTAGAAAAAATCATTGAACCCATTTTTAGACCAGAAACAGCACATAAAAAAATGAAAATACTAAAATTTGGGGGGAAATCTTTAGCCAATGGCGAAGGTTTAAAACGAACCATATCTATCATAAAGAAAAAAGTCGAAGACCATGAAAAAATTGCCGTCGTTGTGTCGGCACGTGGGAATGCTACCGATGAATTGGAAGCTCTTTTGACCAAAGCATCGCATAGAGAAGCTTATCAAGATGATTTTGAAGCCTTCAAGATTTATCAATCTGAACCTTTGAAATCTGTTGATTTTACGGCTGAGTTTTCAGCGTTGGAAAATATATTTCAAGGGGTAACGCTATTGGGCGATTATAGCGAAAAAATAAAAGCTGAGGTTCTGGCCGCTGGCGAAGTCATTTCAGCTAAAATGATTACGGCCTTATTGAAAGTGGAGCATATCAATGCTCATGCGACCAATGCGACTACTTTGATTAAAACAGATGGCGATTATCTAAATGCGCAACCTGTTGGAAAAACGTCTCGTGAAAATGTTTTGGCTCATTTCAAGAATTTCAATGGCACAACCGTCAATGTGGTTACAGGTTTTATTGGATCCAATTCTAAAAATGAAACGACTTTATTAGGCAGAAATGGAAGTAATTATTCTGCTTCCTTATTAGCGAATTATTTAGATGCTGAAGAGCTTCAAAACTTTACACACGTTAACGGAATTTACACAGCCAATCCTGATTTGGTGGCCGATGCTCAGAAAATTCGCGAATTATCTTTTGCCGAAGCAAATGAGCTTGCCAATTTTGGAACGAACGTTTTACACGCCAAAACCATCATTCCATTATTGGAGAAAAACATCAAACTTCGGATTTTAAATACCTTTAATCCTGATGATGAAGGCACTTTAATTTCTGCCAAAGCAAATACTAAGGAAGTGACGTCGCTTTCCATTTTGGATAATGTGGCGTTGATCAACTTTGAAGGCCGCGGATTGCTTGGGAAAGTTGGTGTTGACGCGCGAA
>JBARDR010000195.1:0-2216 GCA_049795335.1 Gelidibacter sp.
ACAAGGGAGTCCCCTCTTTTTATACTAATAAAATGCTAAGCGAGACCACTGTTAAGACTTTGATAGCAAACGGATTGGAAGAAAGGCCGGATCTTTTTTTAATCGATTTAACCATACATCCTGACAATAAAATCAGTGTTGTTATTGACGGCGATAATGGCGTCACTGTTGAAGATTGCATGTTTATGAGTCGCGCCATTGAGAATAATTTGGATAGAGAAGTCGATGATTTTTCTATAGATGTGGCTTCTGCGGGAGCAACTTCACCATTAGTGAACAAGAGACAATACAAGAAAAATGTTGGACGCACCTTACAAGTCAAAGCAAAACCTGATGTGAAAATTGAAGGAGTTTTGTTAGAAGTTGATGATGCTGAAGTGACTTTGGAATGGGAAACAAAAGAGCCTAAGCCAGTAGGTAAAGGTAAAGTAGTGGTGAAAAAGCAGGCTAAAATCAAGTATGAAGATATTTTAGAAGCTAAAGTGATAATAAAATTTTAATTCGAGGTAGTTATGGAAAATATAGCGTTAATTGATTCTTTTTCAGAATTTAAAGACGATAAATTAATAGATCGTGTAACGTTAATGGCGATTTTAGAGGATGTCTTAAGAAATGCACTGAAGAAAAAGTACGGTGATGATGACAACTTTGATATCATTATAAATCCTGACAAAGGCGATTTAGAGATTTGGAGAAATAGAGTTGTGGTTGCAGATGGTGAGGTAGAAGAACCAAATCAAGAAATTGAATTATCCGCTGCTCGTAAAATTGAACCTGATTTTGAAGTCGGTGAAGATGTTGCGGAAGCTGTAAAGCTTATCGATTTGGGAAGACGTTCAATTTTGGCATTGCGTCAAAATTTGATCTCTAAAATTCACGAGCACGACAACACTAATATTTACAAGCAATTTAAAGACTTGGTAGGCGAAATTTATACTGCCGAAGTACATCATATTCGTCACAGAGCCATTATTTTATTAGATGACGAGGGTAACGAAATCATTCTTCCTAAAGAAAAACAAATCCCTTCAGATTTCTTCCGAAAAGGTGAAAACGTAAAAGGAATTATCGAAAGTGTTGAGCTTAAAGGCAATAAGCCAACCATCATCATGTCAAGAACAGCTGATGTATTTTTAGAAAAATTATTCGAACAGGAAATTCCTGAGGTGTTTGACGGCTTGATTACCATTAAAAAAGTGGTCAGAATGCCTGGTGAAAAAGCCAAAGTAGCGGTTGATTCATACGATGATAGAATTGATCCTGTGGGTGCTTGTGTTGGAATGAAAGGTTCTAGAATACATGGTATTGTAAGAGAATTGGGTAACGAAAACATTGACGTTATCAATTACACCAATAACATTCAATTGTTCATCACGCGTGCATTAAGTCCAGCAAGAGTAACCTCTGTGAAACTTAATGAAGAAACCAAACGTGCTGAAGTGCTTCTTAAACCAGAAGAAGTTAGTAAGGCTATCGGTAGAGGTGGTCATAACATCCGCTTAGCTGGACAATTGACAGGATATGAGATTGATGTGTTTAGAGAAGGTGCCGAAGAGGATGTGGAATTATCAGAATTTTCAGATGAAATCGAAGGCTGGGTTATTGCAGAGTTTAGCAAAGCGGGATTAGATACTGCAAAAAGTATCTTAGAACAAGATGTTCAAGATTTGGTTAAAAGAACCGATTTAGAAGAAGAAACCATTTTAGATGTTATAAGGATTCTTAAGGAAGAATTTGAAGAATAACACATATTTAAGTTATATTAGAAGCAATTTATGGCTGATACAATTAGATTAAATAAAGTATTAAGAGAGCTCAATATTTCTATTGACCGTGCTGTCGATTTTCTGGAATCGAAGGGCGTGACTGTGGAAAAGAGTCCCAATACGAAAATATCAGATGATGTTCATGCGATTCTATCCAATGAATTTCAAACGGATGCCAGTAAAAAACAAGCCTCTCAAGAGGTGGGTGAGGCGAAGTTGAAAGAAAAGGAAGAATTACGCGAACAACGTGAGCGTGAGATTGAAGAAAAACTGAGGAAGGAAGAGGCGAGCAAGCAAGTTATTAGAGCTAGAGGAGCAGTTAGCGGACCAAAACAGGTCGGCAAAATTGATTTGGATCCTAAAAAACCTGAAACTCCTAAAGTAGAGAAGCCAGTTGAAGAACCAAAACAACCAGCGCCTGCTGAAGTAGCTGCCCCAGAAGTAAAAGAG
>JBARDR010000196.1:0-1531 GCA_049795335.1 Gelidibacter sp.
GAATAAGAAGTAGAATCAGTTTTCACCATTTCATTAATTTCACTTAAAATGGGTAACTGATTATTTTGATTTTTAACAATTTCTAAAATATGTTTTGAAACATATTTATAATTTACTTGTAAATCAATTCCTGCTATTTGAATTTTTTCTTTTTGAGGTAGGTTATCATTGATTTTTTTTAATTTTTTCCATTTATTGTAGACTTCAATTGTTCTTTCTTGTGGAACACGAGCTCCATATTGTGTTGCCAAATCTTTAAGAAGAATTGTGTCACCAGTCTTTAAATATACGTTGAAATAATGAGCAATACTGAAATCTGTTTCAGGGAGATAGTATTTTATTGATGTTTTTTTTAATATAGATTTCAAAATATTTAATTCGGTGTCTTCTGTCTTTTGACTTCCGTGATAAGCACCAAAACCAATAATATTAAAATTTGCTTGTGGAAAAGTGAAGTTTTTATTAGAAATGTCAAATCTGTTTTTCTTTAAATATTCTAATTTATCTTGAGAAAAGACTGAAATAGAAATTAGAAATACTAAAAAATTAAATAATATTTTCATTTTTTGATAATTAATTTTTTTATGATATCGAGTTGTTTAAAATGTCAGCCAACGTTTTGGGGCTTTGCGTTCGGGCGGGTTTTGGAGCACAAAAGTTCAATTTATTACAAAAGTTCATTAGAAACACATAGCTCAAAGTTTGTACGTCAGCCCGCCTCACGCAAAACCCGTGTTGCAGTAGTAGCTCTATTCCTTGAAGCTGTTTCCGCCGACATATAAGTCAAAGTTTATTGAAAGTCCTAGATCATTCATTCTTCTTATGTCGTCCACGTCAATATTATGTCCCCCAATCATACCGTTTCCGTTATGAATGTCCATAGCAACCTGAATATATCCGTCTGCGTTGTTTGTAAGTCGCTTTATTCCTTCTTTGTCTTGCTCTAAAAAGTCAAGTAGCTTTTTTAGCTTGTCTTCAAATTCGTCTGGCTCGGGATTAGGAAGAATTTTGAAGTTGCTAAATGTGTGTTTTGATTTCCCATTTTTTCTAAGGTCACCTTTATTCCAAAATTCTGTCGCAGTCAAAACCGTCATTGCCTTTAATTCGTCCGCAGGCATAGTCTCTGATGTCGCTCTGAAATAAACTCGATGGAACGCTTCAGTCCCAACACTTGTTATTTCACCTGTAGTGGTGTTAATATAAACTGCAAAATAAAACCGCTCATCAAGTACTGGTAAGTAAGCGATGATATATTCGTCTTTTGTTTCACGGTCGATGCGGTCAATTTTTAATTTATTGTCCGTATAAATTGGACTATGAATTTCAAGATACTGTTCCGTCGCTCCAAGTGTCTTTTTCTTGAATTCTTTTTCAATAAGTGCTATAGCTTGTTGGTCGGTCATACTATTACTGCTAACGTTTATGCGTAAGAAAAGTAGGCGATTTCGAAGCACGAAACTTTCGGTTAAGCACAAGGTTTGATTTGAGCCAAAACCTTTGATTTTAGTACTAACTCGCCTATTTTTTATAT
>JBARDR010000197.1:0-2672 GCA_049795335.1 Gelidibacter sp.
GTTTTGTGTAATTGAATACCCTTGTTCTATGGTCGTTTCGTTGTGATATTGAATTGGAATCTTATCCAATTGCGCTCTTAAAGGTTTAATAAACTGAATATATTGATCGTTAAGATGCTTTGGTATAGACTCTGATGTTGGCATTTTCTCCTGGAAAGGATCGACTTGCTGCCCATTTTTCCAAAAGCGATAACACACGTGTGGTCCACTTGTATTCCCTGTCATTCCCACATAGCCAATAACATCGCCCTGTTTAACATACTGACCCTTTTTAACCGCCTGCCTGCTCATGTGCAAATACTGTGTACTATAGGTATCACTATGTTTTATCTTCACGTATTTCCCATTCCCACCTTTCTGAGTAGACTCTTCAACCGTACCGTTAGCAGTTGCTAAAATCTCTGTACCAATTGGCGCGGCAAAGTCGGTGCCTTTATGAGGTCGTAAAGCATAGCCGTAATAAGCGATGCGACGGTTTAAGTTGTAACGCGACGACACACGGCCAAAGTTAACTGGTGCTTTCAAAAACGCACGCTTTAAACTTTTGGCCTTTTCATCAAAAAAATCACCTTTATTACTTAAGGTATCTGCGGCAAATTTAAAGGCATAAAAATCCTCGCCTTTATGTTGAAAGTAGGCCGCATCAATACCAACCAGACCAGCATAGATAGAATCTTCAATAAAACGTTGCTTATAAATGATTTTGAATTTATCGCCTTTTTGAAGTTTCCAGAAGTTAATCGTCCACGCATAAATGTCAGACATATCCGCAATCAATTGCTGTGGTAATCCTTGCTCAGCCATCGTTACGGACAGACTATTGTAGATTTCCCCAGAAGCTTCCTTCGTAACAATCTTGACTGGTTTTTTCTCTTTGTAAGCAACAATCGAGTCTGCAAAATGAATGACGACATAATCGATATTATTCTCTTGATAAATAAAACATTGTGGGGTTTGTACACTGTCCTTTGCAAAAAGCAAGGTGTAAGGATTTCCTGCTCGAAGTTTTCGGATATCGTAAGAATCCTTGGCGCGCTCAGCAATTTGGTAAATTTTAGAATAGCCCAGATTATTACGCTGCAAGATGGAACCAAAGCTGTCACCAGATCTTATGGTGTCGCGTTTTACGATATAATCATTAAGGTTAAATCCAAATTCTCTAAGTTCAACAGGTTCTATATAAGCTTCGAAAGGTTCTAGGTTATCTTTTTGGTCCTCCTCTTTACACGACCACATTACCAATCCTAATAAAATTGCTACTACTATACTTTTTTGATACATTTAACTACTTCAATTTTTATAATTCCATTCCCCAATTCTCCAATTCACTTTCCGTCCAAAGTTGAGGAAAAAATATACGTCTTTGATATTTTGGATGCATGTATTTTTTCCAATCGCTGCCTCCAGTACCTTCCCCACCTCCGGAACCTCCTTCTATATAGTGTTTTGCAGCATTATAGTGCGCAAACACCCAAGTAATATTTACGGTATAATCATAGTGCCTCATGGCTTTTACTAATCCCCCATTCTCTTGATCCGCTTTTGGCAGCTCTTTGAATCGTGTCCATAAGTTTTTTGTATTATGAGACTTCATGAATCTTAAAAACTCATCTTTATAGCGATTTTCAAAATTAATCAAGGTCATCGATTTATTACCAGTCTGATAATCTTTCCCAGCCGTTTGCCAATACAAATGTTCGAACGCATGTGTATAAGGCGTATAGCGATCGATATCCTTACGAAAACGGTGATCAATTAAATTAATCAATTCGGTTGAAGCAAATTCAATCAATCGGTATTGCGCACTTTGGAAGCCACTTGCAGGGGTTAGGGAATTTCTGAATTTCATATATTGATCCACATCCATGCCTTCTCTCATGATATTGAATGAAGTCGTCAACATATCAAAATATCTACTGACGCGCATCAATTTAGATGCAAAAAATTCGGTCGTCAACGCTGTCCTTTCTGAAACTTGCTCTATCTCCCAAAGAATCATCTTAAACAACAATTCATTGATTTGATGATAGGTGATAAACACCATTTCATCTGGCAATGTCGTGCGTTGCACCTGTAAATTTAATAAGGCATCCGTCTGTATATAGTCCCAATACGTCAAAGGTTTACTGTGGAGTAAACCTTTTAAATGGGTTTGGGTATCCTGATGTAGGGCAGCATATTTTTGCTGAAGTTCTTTTAATACAGGATCGAAATCTTCTTTATTGGACATAAGTTTTAAAATTGTAACTGAAATGAATGTTTCAAACCTTTAAAGGCCTCTAAATCTGCTCTTAATGAGCCCACCCTCAAATCGGCCTGAATACGCAACGGAATTTTATTATCGTCAGCGCTAACCCACAAGGTTAAACTTTCTTTTTCCTTAAACACACGACCAGCCATGACATACGGTCTAAATTTAAGGGTTTTTATGACGCCAAATTCCGTTTTTAGATCTTCTCTTCCTAAGAATTTGAGTTTAAAATTAAAATTCTCCTCGTCAAAAAACATATTCAGACTAACTTCGTCACCTTCCTTAATGGTTTCTGTTTTATAATTATTTCGTAAATAATAAAAGGCCGAAACCATATCCTGTACATTCTCTGCAATAGTATAGGTCTCCTTTGTTTTTGATTTCTTGTTATTGACCAGCGCTTTGGAGTTAGCGTGATCAA
>JBARDR010000198.1:0-1916 GCA_049795335.1 Gelidibacter sp.
TTTAGAATCATTTACCGCTGGTCGTGACAATGGTATTGACTTGAGGTATTCACAAGAAAATACAAATCAAATTGTACTACAATGTAAACGTTACAAGGACTTTGGTTC
The DNA here is from genome assembly GCA_049795335.1 of Gelidibacter sp. Lineage (GTDB taxonomy): Bacteria > Bacteroidota > Bacteroidia > Flavobacteriales > Flavobacteriaceae > Gelidibacter. Next base: position 109 of record JBARDR010000198.1, read on the forward strand.
ACTTATTTCTAACTTAAAAAAAGAAGTTAATAAAGTAGAAGAACTTAAACCTAAAAGGTATATAATATCGACTAGTGTTGGTTTAACACCAAATCAAAAAGACGAAATCTTAATATTATTCAATCCCTATATTTTAAACACAGGCGACATATTTGGCAGGAATGAACTAAATAGCCTTTTATCATTATATAACGAAATAGAAAAACAACATTTTAAGCTGTGGCTAGCAAGCACAAACATACTTGAACGAATACTACACAGTAAAATACATAATCAATCGAATTTTGAAGAAGAAGCAATCAAAGAGACAATAAATGTTTATGTTGACAATGAAAGTTATTTCAAGGCAACGGAAATAATTAAGGACAAAAGATATGTGATTATTTCAGGTATTCCAGGAATAGGTAAAACAACCCTAGCAAGAATTTTGTCATATCATTATTTAGCAAATGGTTTTGAAGAGTTTGTGTTTCTATCAGATTCAATTAACGAGGCATATGAAATCTACAAAGAGGGTGTTAAACAAATTTTTCTTTTTGATGACTTTTTGGGCACCAACTTTCTTGAAAATAAATTAGCTAACAATGAGGAACAACGTATTGTGAAATTCATTGAAAGAGTTTCAAAATCAAATGATAAAATTATAATACTCACAACTCGAGAATACATTTTAGCTCAAGCAAAACAAAAATATGACGCTTTCAACAATCCTTCACTTGAATTTGCTAAGTGTATCATTGATTTATCACAATACACTAAAATAGTAAAGGCGAAAATTTTATATAATCATATTTACTTTTCAAATCTTCCATCTGAATACATAAACAACTTACTTTCCAAAGGAACATATAAATCAATCATAGAACATCCAAATTACAATCCCCGAATAATACAAACAATAACAAAAGATGAAATTTGGAAGCATATTGAATATTCAAAGTTTTCAGATAATTTTATTGAATTCATTAGAAACCCAAAAAGTGTTTGGAAACACGTTTACGAAAATCAAATTTCTAATTTATCTCAGTGTATTTTAGCTAATTTATTATCAGCCGGAACACCAATTTCATTAGATAATTTAAAGTCAATAACTCAAAACTTTGCAAGACATCATTCTCGTAAGTATGGAATTGCATATAGTGAAATAGAATATAAGAAATCCATACGTGAACTTGAGAACACTTTTATCAGAACAATAAATGATTCGAACAATCAAATTCTTGTAGAATATCAAAATCCATCAGTTCAAGATTTTTTGGTTTTTTACATTAGAGAGTTACCGGACTTCGTAACTGATATCATATCAGCAGGAATGTATTTTAATCAACTCTTTAAAGTGTTCTCTTATTCTGAAGATTTTGAGTATGCGATAACGAAAAGAATATTATTAAACGAAAATCAGACTGCTATAGTAGTTGATAAGCTACTTAATGAATTCGACTATTTAAATTCGACTTCAACTTCTAGATATTCAAAAACTCACTTTTCAGATTATACCAAATTGAGTGAAATCTTTAAAAACTTTAAGCTGGACAATTTCCCTCAAATTAAAGAGGTTGTTCTTGAACGCTTTAAAGGATTACTCGAACCTAACGATTTCGAACTTAACAGTAATGACATTAAAGCATTTATTGATTTAATTGAGGAGTTTCAATTTGATATGGAATTTGACGTGCCGAGCATTTTATATCATATCTCGGAGAGCATAATTGATATGAATGATTTCGAAGAATTTGAAAGACTTGAAATGACTTTTGGAGAGAAATTTTCAGAGATTACTTCAACTGACAGAAGACATAGACAAAGAA
>JBARDR010000199.1:0-6183 GCA_049795335.1 Gelidibacter sp.
TATCCAAGATGGTGCTGTAATTCATGCCACGTATTTAACCTCGCCGACCACTATTGGTAATAACGTGTCTATTGGGCATAATGCCATTGTGCATGGCTGTACTATTCATGACAACGTGTTGATTGGAATGGGGAGCATCGTCATGGACGATTGTGTGGTGGAAAGTAATAGTATCATCGCTGCAGGTGCTGTAGTAACCAAAAACACGAGAATTGAATCCGGAAGCATCTACGCCGGCATTCCAGCAAAAAAAGTAAAGGATATCAGTCAGGAATTAATTTCAGGGGAAATCCATCGGATTGCGGAAAATTATGTGATGTATTCAGGCTGGTTTAAAGAAGATTAAAGAATGCTGCAACAGGCTCAGCAACCGCTAATATCAATCTTTTGCGGAGCGTCGCGATTATTTTGAGAAAATTGACTAAAATCTTAAATAATCAACTTTATTGTGCTCATCTAAGATTTCTTTCAAAACATTGACATTTCCATTGGTGTAAAACTGATTGATGGCCTTTGAACTTTGTAGGTTCAATAACTGATGTAGTTCCAAAATCGATTTGGTTTGTCGAGCGACCGCTTCGCCAGAATCAATGATTTTGACATGGTTTGGCAACATATCCAATAACAATGGAATAAGATAAGGGTAGTGTGTACAGCCTAAAACCAAGTAATCAATATTCGCGTCAAGCATAGGTTTGAGATAGTTTTGCAATAAAATTTTCATCTCTTCGCTGTTCGTCCTGCCATCTTCAATGAGGGTCACAATACCTTCGCCCACCTGTTCGATAACTTGGATCCCATGGCTATACAAATCTGTGGTTTTATGAAATAACTCACTTGTGAGCGTGCCTTTGGTAGCCAAAATGCCAATGGCCTTGGTTTTTGTGCTTAATGCGGCAGGTTTAATGGCGGGTTCAATGCCTATAAACGGAAGGCCATAAGTAGCTCTTAAAGTTTTGATGGCGTTGGTTGTTGCCGTATTACAAGCAACAACGATAAGCTTACAATCTTTAGATAGGAGCAACTCGGTATTTTTGATACTTAAAGCAATGATTTCTTCCTTTGACTTGTTGCCGTAGGGGGCATTAAAACTATCCGCCAGATAAATGGTATGTTCATGTGGAAGCAAGGCTTTTATCTCCTTAAAAATAGAAGTGCCACCAATACCAGAATCAAAGATGCCAATAGGTTGAATGTTCATTAATAGGGATTTAAGACCATTTCATTTTTAGACTTTAGATCAAAAATTTGTTTTGTGATCGGTTGGAAAATAGTTTAGTAAACATAACCTTTCTTAATAAGTACTCAAATAAACTGTCACAAAAATAAAAAAGCCACTCGTTAAAAGTGGCTTTCTATATAAAATTTTACTGTTATTCTAAAATAATTTTAGAATCCTAAATCTTTCTTAACTGGAGCCATAAGGTCTGTTCCTTCAGCTAAAATTACACCTGAACCTGGAGAAGAATCCAATACATATTGAAAACCTTGAGCTTTTGCCACTTTTTTGATTGCTGCTTCAGCTTTGTCTGTAATGGGCTTTAACAAGTCAAATTCTTTCTTTTGAAGATCTTGTTGTGCAGTTTGTTGGTACTCACGAATACTTTGTTGCATACCTTGTACTTCTTGAGATCTTTTTGCATTTTCTTCATCAGTCTTGCTCTCAACTTCAGCTTGGTATTGCTTCATTTTATTTTGAAGTTCAGTAGCCATGGTTTGAATTTCAGTCTCATAGGTTTTTTGCAATTTTTCTAACTCTGATTGAGCACTTTTCATTGCTGGCATCGCTTTGATAAGCTCTTGCGTGTTGATATGAGCAATTTTACTTTGGGCATTAGAGAAGCTCGTCGCTCCCATAAAAAGTAATCCTGCAAATAAAAGGGTCTTAAATTGTTTCATTTTTAAAATAGTATTACGTGTTATAATTATTAATTGTTTCTAGTTATTATTTTCTGGAATAGAATCCTTTTTTGTTTTTTCAGGTTCCCGTTCCTCTTTTGCTTTTCTGCGATCTTCTAATATTTTCTTTCTGCGTTCGTCAAGTGCTTTTTGTCGCTCTTCACGCTCGGTCATTTGTTGTTGTTTCTTTTCTTCAGCAATTTGAGCTGGGTTTTTTTTAGAACCATCTACAGCATCCTTGCCTTTTTTCTCATTCTTCATTGATGTGCTATCCTGAGGATTGTTGTTATCTCTTTCCGCCTTTGCTTTTGCGCGATCATCCAATATCTTTTGGCGTCGGGCATCAACGGCAGATTTTAAAGAATCTCTGGTCGCTTGCTGTTCTGCTCTTCTTTCATCCGCGGCGGTCATGCGTTCATTCTTTTTATCTTCTGCAGCTTGTTCGCGGGCATCCAATTCTTTGTTGATTACTGGTACCACATCTTCTTGTGAAGCCGCTCTGCGTTCGGATTTGGTTTGTGCTTGTGTTCGTTTTGATGATCTGGTGATACTTCTTAAAACCAATTCACTAATATCAAAACGTTCTTCGGCAAATAACATGACCACATCAGCCGATTTGTCAAAGATGAAATCATACTGTTTACCGCCCGCAATTTCTTGAACCGCTGCAAAAATCTGATCTTGAATAGGCTGAATCAGCTGTTGTTTTTGAATCATCAAATCGCCATTTGGCCCGAATCGATTTTGTTGATAGTCCAAAATCTCTTTTTCTTCAAAGCTGAGATCCTCGTAACGTTCATCGTAAAGTTCCTTGGTCAAAAGCACACGTTCATTGTTGAGTTGTGCTTTTTTTTGATCCAATGCGGCCAAACGCTGATCCACTTCAGTCTTCCATTGCGCGACTTTAGTTTCTAATTGAGCGGTAGCTTCTTGGTATTCCGGAACATTTTGCAAAATATATTCAGTGTCAATGTAACCTATTCTAACGCCACGCTGTTGCTGTGCGATTGAAGTAAAGCTCCAAAGACTTATGATTGTCAATAAATAAAGAACTTTATGTTTCATCTGTTTATATTTTATCATTTATGAGTCACGCTATAAATTCTAAAAATGACAGATAAACTTAACGATTCTGTCCGATCAGCGCAATATATTTCAAATTAACGAAATATATTCTAAAAAATTTTAACACTCGTATTAAATCGTCAAAGGATGATAAGAAAATACCGTGCCAAACTTAAAATTGCTGTCCAATAATAAAATGAGTTTCCCAACCATTTTTCTTGGTTTGTCCAGGTAAGGCATCAAAACCATTACCGAAGTCGATACCTAGCAATCCAAATGCTGGCATGAAAATACGCAATCCGACACCCGCTGAACGTTTGAGATCAAATGGGTTGTAGTTCTTGAAACTATCAAATGAATTACCACCTTCTATAAAGCCTAAAGCAAATATTTTTGCTTGTGCGCCTAGGGTAATTGGATAACGAAGTTCTACTGAAAATTTATTGTAAATCGTTCCACCATCTTGCGAAGACAAGGATTGGTTTGGATAACCTCTCAAGGCTATCGATTCTCTACCGTCTAATGAATAATTTCCTAATCCGTCGCCTCCAACAAAGAAACGTTCAAAAGGAATTACGCCTCTATCTTGATTGTAAGCACCAAGGAAACCAAACTCAAAAGCCGATTTAAGGATTAATTTGTTAGCAACCACGTTGGTGTACCAATCGCCTTTAAATTTAACTTTATAAAATTCCAACCATTTGTAACGCTCTTGATCGATTTCACCCATACGTGCGTAATCGTCTTGATCAGTAGGATTCAAAGCTGCTCTTTCGTCTTTTAAAGCTGTGTAGTCAACATTGTTAAGCATTGAATACGGAGGAGTGAATTTTGCAGTGACAGCAAAACTAGACCCTCCTGTAGGGAAAACAGGATCGGTATAGGTGTTGTTTCTGCTCAATCCAATGGTGTATGCCAAGTTGTTAGAATAGCCATTACCAAAAGTAAAGAGACCGGTATTATAATTCTGTAAGTCATAATGCTGGAAACTTACCGCTTGAGAAAGCATAAAGTAATCATCAGGCTGTGTTAAACGTTTGGCAAGTCCAACAGTAATTCCAGAAATGTTGAAACGTTTGCTTTTGTCAGCATCTCTTGTGATTGGATTGTACAAAAATTGTCTGGTATGTGATAAAGAGGTTGAAAACTGGATTGGACGTTTTCCACCCATCCATGGCTCTGTAAATGAAAAACTATAGGTTTGATAAAAACGGCTCGCCTGTAATCGTAAAGCTAGACTTTGACCATCACCTGTTGGTACCGGTTTGTAAGCTTCTCCCTTAAAAATATCCTTAATTGCAAAGTTATTGAAGGATAGACCCAAAGTTCCGATAAAACCTCCACCACCGTAACCACCTTGTAATTCAATTTGGCTAGAACCTTTTTCAACTACGGAATATTCCATATCCAAAGTCCCTTCATTAGGATCAGCATTTTTGAAATTTGGACTCAATTGTTGGGCATCAAAAAATCCTAATTGTCCAAGTTCTCTAACTGTTCTTACTACCGCCGTTTTGCTATATAGCTGACCTGGTCGTGTTCGTAATTCTCTGTAGATAACGCGGTCATTGGTTTTATCGTTGCCAACAACTGATACGTTATTGAAGTAGGCTTGTTTTCCCTCTGAAATACGGATTTCCATATCAATTACATTTCCTTCAGCACTGACTTCAACGGGATTGATGGTTGAGAATAAATAGCCGCTGTCTTGGTAAAGTGTTGATATGTCCTGTGCATCAGGTCTAGAATCATCTGCAATTCTCTTTTTTAATTCAACTCCATTATAGGTGTCGCCTTCTTTCAGTCCTAATATGGAAGATAACTGTGCATCAGAATATTTTGTATTTCCAACAAATGCAATTTTACCAAAAGTATATTTTTCCCCTTCCTCAACCTTAATATCTATGGCAATCATACCGTCAGAGACACTATATATGGAGTCAGAAATAATACGGGCGTCGCGATAACCGTTTTCTTTGTATTTATCAATAAGACTTACCAAGTCTTCCTTGTAGTCTGCTTTTACATATTTTGAACGTTTTAAGAAGCGAACCGGATTTTTTTGCTTGGTTTTTTTCATGGCTTTTCTAAGCTGTTTGTCGCTTAGTTTTTCATTGCCGGCAAATGTGATATCCTTGATTTTTACTTTGTCGTTTTTCTCTATGTTCACGACCATGTTGACTCTCGTTTTTTCAATGGAATCCACCACTGGAACTGTAGTTACCGTAACTTTGGTATTGTAAAAGCCTTCTTTTCTGTATTTATTGGTAAGGTAGTTTTTGGTTGTCGTAATGAGGTTTTCGGTAACTTTAACGCCTTTGGTTAGCTTATTATCCTTAATAATAGCCTCTTTTTTACCTTTTTTGACCCCTTTAATGGCCAGTTCATTCAGTTCAGGTAAATCTTGAAGACTGATTTCTAAATAAGCCATATCGCCTTCTGTCCTGGTAAGGAAGATATCGATGTTGCTAAAAAGATTGGATCCCCATAGTTTTTTAAGGGCTTCACTAATTCGCTCTCCAGGGATGGCGATTACCTCCCCTTTTCTTAAGCCTGAGTAAGTGATAATTGTAGCTTCGCTGAAATTCGTGTCGCCAGTGACGACGATTTCTGCTATGGTGTAATTTTGACCTGAATTATATGGGTTTTCCTGCGCCGTTGAAGCAAGGGATAATAAAAGAAAAAAGGCACTGAAAAGAGTATTAGTAATTGTTTTCAAAAGCGTGTTATTAGCTAAGTTGTTCACTTGTTTTTCCAAATCGTCGTTCTCTATTTTGATAGTCTATCAAAGCGGTATATAAATCATGCTTTTTAAAATCGGGCCATAAAATACTGGTGAAATATAATTCAGCATAAGCAATTTGCCATAACAAGAAATTACTGATTCTTTGTTCGCCACTGGTCCGGATGAGCAAGTCTACATCTGGCAAATTTTGCGTGTAAAGATGCTTATTAATAATGGATTCGTCAATAGAATCGATTGAAATTATATTATTTTTAACTTTATCGGATATTTCCTTAACCATATTTATCAGTTCTTCTCGCGACCCATAACTCAAGGCTAATGTTAAAACCATTCGGTTGTTGTTCTTGGTTTTTTCGATGACCTCTTCAAGCTCTTCTTTAGCTTTTTTAGGCAAATCGTCAAGGCATCCAATGGCGTTAAGTTTGATGTTATTATCTTGAAGGGTTTTGATTTCCTTTTTCAGGGATTTAACC
>JBARDR010000200.1:0-2582 GCA_049795335.1 Gelidibacter sp.
GAGCAATCCGTTGGAAAAAAAGTCATTTTGCCATTATCAGGCGGTTTGGATAGCAGAACCCAGGCCATAGCATTAAAGCATTTGGGCATAGGTGCCCATGCCTATTGTTATGCTTTTACTGGTGGACATGATGAAACGGTTTATGGAAAGAGAATAGCAGAGGAATGTGATTTTCCTTATCAAGCTTTTAAGATCCCCAAGGGATATTTGTGGGATGTAATACAGCCCCTGGCGGAACTGTTGGGCGGGTATTCTGAATTTACCCATCCTAGACAAATGGCCATCTTTGATGAATTTAATACTATGGGCGATGTGTTTAGTTTGGGACATTGGGGCGATGTGCTTTTTGATGATATGGGGGTGCCTGACGATTTGCCATTTGAAGCTCAAGTGGATCATATTTCAAAAATATTGGTGAAAAAAGGAGGTTTGGTTCTTGCTGATGCTTTATGGAAATCATGGAAGTTAGAAGGCGATTTTAAATCCTATTTAAATGCTCGTGTTAGTCGATTATTAAAAGAAATAGCCATTCCTGAAAGTGCTAATGCACAGATCCGGGCGTTTAAAAGTTTGTGTTGGGCACCACGATGGACTTCAGTAAACTTGGCTGTTTTTGAAGCTGTAAAACCTATTGAACTACCATATTATGACGCACGAATGTGCGAGTTTATTTGTGGTATTCCCGAACGTTATCTTGCAGGAAGACAAATACAAATAGCCTATATTAAAAAACGCATGCCAGAATTGGCGAAACTCACTTGGCAAGCTCAATATCCATTTAATTTATATAATTACACCTATAATAAAACACCAGGGAACTTGCCGTATCGCGTTTTGAATAAAATAACACGACTTACAAATAGTCAAGCTTATATTCAACGGAATTGGGAACTCCAGTTTTTAGGGGAAGCCAATGATGAAGTGCTGAGAAAATGGTTATTTGAGACGCCTAGCTTTGATAGCTTGGTCGAAAAAGATGTTAGAGAGCAGCTTTACAAGTTATTTAAAGAAGAGAATGCTGTTTTTTATTCACATCCTGTGAGTATGTTGTTGACTTTGGCGGTGTTTGCTGAGAAGCGTTTGTGATTTGGTGTGGTGTGGAATTTAGGGTCTACGATTAAACTTTTTTTGTTAGTTAGGCAGTATTGTTTTTCAAACCAACAGACTCAACCTAGTACTTTTGGTTGGCGTGGCCTGGATTTTTCAAACCCTCCGACTAGCTCTCCTAACGTCGAACTAGCCACCTCCCTTCTTCAGAAGGGAGGAGCCGCTTGGGCTTGTTTTTGAATGTGCTTCGTCGAGTTTGCTTCGTTCCTCGCAACAGGCTCTCGCAATGACGTCCATTGGTTGTTTGTTTCCTAAAGATTATTACCTTTAGATCTAAAACATGCTTGTTGAAAAAAACCTTGAAAATTGCTATCTATTCGGGAGAAATCCCTAGCACCACGTTTATTGAACGCCTAATAACTGGTGTTGCTGCTTCTGGGACAGACGTGATTCTTTTTGGGTCATTACATAAGCAACCTGCATATATCTCTCAGGTTAAAGTTGTCGGGTATAGATCTACACGACTCTCTAAATTTTGGCATTTACTTCGATTTACCGTGTTATTGACTTTATTTAAACGAGCAGAAAAAAAACGTTTAGATAGGTATTTAAAACAACAGCAAACTACCGATTTATACACCAAAGTGAAATTCTATCCAATACTGTGGTATCAGCCTGATGTGTTCCATGTGCAATGGGCAAAAGGCCTGGACGATTGGATTTGGGTGCAGGAATTTGGAATGAAATTGGTTTTGAGTTTGCGCGGGGCGCATATTAATTATTCGCCGATTGCCGATTTGGCATTGGCAAAAATGTATCAACTAAACTTTCCTAAAGTTGATGGGTTTCATGCCGTGTCCGAAGCCATTGCTCTTGAATCTACTAAATATGGTGCGAATAGTGAGGCTATTCGAGTTGTAAAAAGTGGTTTGAATTTGGAGGACTTCGCCTTTAAACTTAAAGAATTTGATTCAAACGTGCCTTTAAATATTGTATCGGTTGGAAGGGATCATTGGAAAAAAAATTACCACTCGGCTTTAGACGCCATGTTCATCCTAAAACAACAGGGTGTTCCATTCCAGTATCATATCATTGGTGTCGCAGAAAATGAAGCTTTGGTGTTTCAGCGTGCGCAATTAGGATTAGAAAAAGAGGTGAGTTTTATAGAGACAATGCCTTTCAATAGGGTCAAGGAAGTTATACAACAAGCGGATGTATTATTATTGCCTAGTGTAGAGGAGGGAATTGCCAATGTGGTTTTGGAAGCTATGGCTTTAGGGACTTTAGTAGTTAGTACCGATTGTGGAGGGATGGCAGAAGTTGTTTTTCCACAGGAGACTGGTTATTTGGTGCCCGTTCGAGATGTGCAAGCTATGGCAATGACTTTGGTTGAGGTGTCTCAATTATCATTGGAAGATTATCAGGGAATTACTTTGAAGGCTCGGGAGTTTGTGGAGCGGAATCATTCCGAGGAGAAGATGGTGGCGGGGATGATGTGGGTTTATGAGAGGGTAGTTGGTAGAGGGGAGTCGGTC
>JBARDR010000201.1:0-13445 GCA_049795335.1 Gelidibacter sp.
GACTTATTTGAATCTTGATTATTATGGGCCGGTGCTTAACGTATGGAGAAACAACAGTTGTTTTACGGATTTTCAAAGGAAATTGGGGTATAGACTGTTGTTGAAATCTGCTGCTTTAAGCAAGCAAGTTAAAGCCAATGGTAGTTTCCAATTGAATGCCATTCTGAGTAACGCTGGTTTTGCCCCTGTTTATAATCCAAAAAATGCATTTCTAGTTTTTAAGGCTAATGATGGCACTTTATACCAAAAAGCGCTCGAATTAGATGTTAGAAAAATAGTTCCTAATGTCAATTTTGAATTAAAAGAAACCGTAAATCTTTCTGGTATTCCTGCTGGTAATTATGAATTGTTTTTAAAGATTGCAGATCCTTCTGCTTCTATAGCAGACCGTCCAGAGTTTTCAATTCAATTAGCCAACATGGAGAGCTGGGATGCCACCCATGCATTGAATAAATTACGACACACCTTAACCATTAACTAAAATAATAATCTTAAATAAAATAATCATGAAAAAACTAATCTTTTTCTATTGTTTAATGTCTGTCGCATTTCTCGTGAGTTGTGGCTCAGACGATGCAGGAACCGATTCAGGCGACATCGTGGCAGATTTTTCATTTACTAGTGACGGTAACCTTTTTGTGTTTACCAATCTATCTAAAGGTGCTACTGTTTACCGCTGGGATTTAGGAGATTTAAATTTTTATTGCGATTTAGAGAATCCAACCTATAGATATACCAAAATTGGTGGGGACATTGAAGTGACCCTTACCGCAATGAACGAAGCTGGGCAGGAAGCGTATATCACAAAAACAATTACCGCACCAGAAGTACTGAACGTTACGATAAAAATCGATGGTAAATTTACGGATTGGGCAGATATCGATTATTTATATGAGGAAGAAGATGGCGCATCAGTTAAGAAAATCAAGATTTGGGGAAGAGGTAATATGGTTAGCGTTTATCTTGAAGGTAACAAGAAGATGAAAATGGAATTGGTGGATATGTACATCAATTCCGACGGGAACGCTTCAACTGGTTTTTTAAGCTGGGAGTGGCCAGAAGGTGCTGGTGCTGAGTTTTTGTTTGAAGGCCCATTATTAAGTAATTCCTGGGGCGAGTTTTATAAACACACCGATCCAAACGGAGGTTGGGGATGGTCAGCGTTATCGGGTTCCGGAGCAAACATGATTTCATCTGGCGTAGTAAGTTTGGATGCAGAAACAAATGCCATTGAATTTAGTATCCCGAAAACTCAATTAGGTTCTCTGGGAGCTTCAATCGGTTTTGCATTTTCTGAAAAGACGGAAGGTTGGGCTGCCATAGGAAATTTTCCTAAAACTACAGCAACCAGTAAATTTATTACATACGAGTTTCCTGCAGAGGCAATGGCATTGTGCGAATAATCGAGTTATTTTAAACAGCTATTACTAAAGCCTGGTAGTAGCTGTTTCTTTAAGCAACCAAGTCTATGATTAAAAAAAATTAATTCAAGCACATCGTCACATAAAACAAAAACACTTAGAATTATTTTTTTTAATAGGAAGCATAGTTATTTATGATCAAACGAGCGTAGCCTCCGGTCTTACTGGAAAGGTTTGCTTAGATGGAAATTTAGGAGCAACCCAAGTAGCAGCGAGTTTAGCCATTAGTAAACAATATTAACAGATAATTTATCCGAAAAAGAAACGCTTTTAAATGCCATTGAAAATCATCTGTTTACGAGTTTATAAATTCTATTACGTTCAATCCTGTTCAACAGACCAAAAGTTGGATCCATTATAGGGAATTGATTTTAATTAAATTATAAGATGAATTATGAATAATGTCACAACAAATAACAGACTATTGTCAATAGATGTTTTGAGAGGTTTCGATATGCTAATGATTATTTTTGCAGATCGTTTTTTTGCACATCTGCACCAGGCATCGCAAAGCCAAGCCACAGGATTCTTAGCGGAGCAATTTGAGCATCCCGAATGGTTTGGTTTTCATTTTTATGACATTATCATGCCACTTTTCCTCTTTTTGGTGGGTGTTGTGATTCCGTTTTCGATGGAAAGACGCGTGGCAGAAATAGATGTGAAAGCTAAACTCTATCCGCATTTAATCAAACGATTTATCATCTTATTCATTTTGGGTTGGATCGTGCAAGGAAATTTACTGGCCTTGGATATTAATCAATTTAAAGTTTTCAGCAACACACTACAGGCCATTGCAGTGGGCTACTTGTTTTCAAGTTTGGCATACATTCACTTAAGTAAAAAAGAGCGCTATATCTTGTTTGTATCCTGTCTTGTTGTTTATGGTTTGTTACTGGAGTTTGCAAACGTTCCGGGAATGGGAAGGAGCGAATTGTTGCCCGATAAAAATATCGCCCTATATATAGATCGTTATGTTTTTGGACGTTTTGATGATGGTTATCAATACACCTGGTTCTTATCAGGATTAGGGTTTATAGCCACCACGCTCTCTGGTTTGTTTGCCGGTGAAATGTTGCGTTACAAGTTAACAAGAGAGAAAACGGCGCGAAATATTCTTTTAGTCGGAATTGCATTTATTGCAGTCGGTCTAATCCTAGATATGTTCCACCCAAGTGTAAAGAAAATCTGGAACAGCACTTTTGTACTGCTATCCTCAGGTATTTGTTATGTCCTGTTGGCATTGTTCTTTTGGATTATTGATGTTAAGGGATATACAAAATGGGGCTTTCCATTAAAGGTTATCGGGATTAATGCCATAACCGCTTATGTGCTGTCGCATGTTATTGATTTTCCGGAAGTAGCAAAATATGTGCTCTTTGGTTTTGACCAATACATGGGGGTTTATTATAATGCTTTTGCCACTGTTGGAGGCTTTGCTATTCTTTATCTTTTGTTGTGGTATATGAATAAAAACAGGACCTATATAAAAATCTAACCGTATTATATATCCAGAATGGTTTCTGAATTTTTCGAATAAATTGAATAACTCATATATCTGAAGTGAAAAATCATTAATTAAACTATATGCTTACAAGAAAAAAAATGGCACAAAAAAATGTAATTTTCTGCTTTTCATTATTGCTTACCATACCAATGCTGTCTCAACAAAAGGATAGTTTGGAGGTGAAAATCATCGCTAATGAACATTGGTGGGGCGGTGCGGTTTGGGATGGACATATTATGCCTTTTGATGAAGGTTATGCCATCGATCTTTATGGGAATAATAAAGGAAATCAGGCCCAGCCATTGCTTGTTTCAGATAAAGGCAGAGTTATTTGGTCTGAAGATCCTATTTCTTATACCGTGCAAGGAGATAAAATATTAGTGACCTCTAGAGGAGGGGAAATAAGAGTGTCTTCCGCAGGATCTACTTTAAAAGAAGCATTCAGTTTTGCGTCCCAGAATTATTTTCCTGCATCTGGTAAATATCCGGATGCATTATTGTTTGAAAAACCTCAGTATAATACCTGGATAGAATTGACTTATAACCAAAATCAGGAGGATATTTTAAAATATGCAAATGCTATAGTTGATAATGGGTTTTCGCCAGGCGTGATCATGATAGACGATAACTGGCAGGAAGATTATGGCAAGTGGGAGTTTCATCAGGGACGATTTTCAGACCCAAAACAAATGGTCAAACAGCTGCATGCCCTAGGTTTTAAAGTCATGTTATGGGTCTGCCCATTTGTGAGCCCAGATAGCGATGTTTACAGGGAATTAGAGAAAAGGGGGTATTTTATTAAAACGGAAAAAGATGATTTTCCATTAATTGTAAGATGGTGGAACGGTGCTAGTGCGGTTCTTGATTTTACGAATCCAGAAGCGGTAGTTTGGTTTGATAAAGTGTTAAAAAGACTACAGGATACTTATGGTGTAGATGGTTATAAATTGGATGCAGGCGATAGTTACTTTTATAACCAGCCTTTAACGTCTTTTGATCAAAACGCGACACCTAATGATCATACGTATTCCTTTCAGCAGTTCGGAGTTAAATATCCACTGAATGAATACAGGGCCACTTGGAAAATGGGAGGCCAGCCACTTGCGCAGCGTTTGCATGACAAAGGACATAATTGGGAGGATATACCAAAGTTAATTCCTCAAATTACATTGCAGGGACTTTTGGGATATCCCTTCAACTGTCCTGATATGATTGGAGGTGGTGAATTTGGGTCTTTTATGGATTTAGAAGCCATCGACCAGGAACTGATTGTAAGGTCCGCCCAAGTGCATGCGCTCATGCCGATGATGCAGTTTTCTGTCGCGCCTTGGCGTGTTTTAAACGAGGAGCATCTCATGGCTATAAAAAAAGCGGTGGAAATTAGAGAAGCATATGTTCCTATGATTATGGATCTTGTTAAGAATGCGGCCACTACTGGTGAGCCCGTTGTAAGATCTATGGAATACGAATTTCCAAATAAAGGCTATCACAACATTAAGGATCAATTCATGTTGGGCAGTAATGTGATCGTGGCTCCAATATTGGAAAAAGGACAGACCAAAAGGTTGGTGGTGCTTCCAGAAGGAAAATGGAATTATAAAGGTAAAACTTATAAAGGAGCAAAAACCGTTGCGGTTAATGTAACACTCGCTGATATTCCTGTTTTTCGCAAAATTTAACTATTTCATAATCAGTCATATAATATAGTGGTGTAGCCATGCGATTAATTTTGACAATCATTACACATTTAACTACGTCTCCAATTAATTAAAAAAAGGAATAATGAAAAAATCACTGATTATAATTTTAGGTTTTATTGGATTATTGGTTTCATGTGGAGGTGATAAACATAGTGAAGCGCATAAGTCCTCAGAAAAAGAAAAACAGCCTATTTTAAATGAAGGTGGCGTATCCAGTTTTAAAAACGTTCAGCCCATGACCGGAATTGTAGTTTGGGATGGCAATGCCAATAAAAACTCTGGAGCACATACCTTAGAATATTCATACATGCTTTTTGAAGATATTGTATCAGAAAAAGGGGTTTATGATTGGACCGCGGTTGAAGATAAGCTAAATGACATTGCCTCAAGAAACCATCAGACCGTTTTGCGTTTTAGGTATACCTATGTTGGTAAAACAACATCTGTCCCGAAGTATATTAAAAATTTGCCGGATTATAAGGAGACTAAAGGCATCAGCGAAAATAAGGAAACCTGGTTTCCCGATTGGTCAAATCAAGAGTTAAAAGATTTTACATTGGAGTTTTACGGGAAATTTGCTGAACGCTATGACACTGACAGCCGATTAGCTTTCTTACAAGTAGGATTTGGGTTATGGGGAGAATATCATATTTATGATGGACCTTTTGAACTGGGAAAAACCTTTCCTTCCATGGAATTTCAAACAGCTTTTTTAAAAAAGATGGACAGTGAATTTAAAAATTTAAAATGGTCTATTTCTATCGATGCTGAAGACGAAAATGTCACACCCTTGAAAGCGAATCCATCACTGTTAGATCTGTCATTTGGGTTGTTTGATGACTCCTTTATGAGCGAGGAACATTCTAAGGTCAATGAGCATCGGTTTAAGTTTTTTGGTTTGGAACGTTATAAATTTGCTCCTGTTGGAGGAGAATTTAATTACTATACCGATTTTGATCAACAGAACGTTCTGAGCCCAAAAGGACCTTATGGCGAATCGTTTGCGTCTTACGCCAAAAGATTTCATGTGACTTATATGATTGGAAATGATCAGTATAAATATCAAACACCCGAAGTCATCAAAGAGGCAAGCTTGAGCACAGGCTATAAATTTGAAATAACGAAATTTGAAAAATCCGAAGGAAAATCATATTTAACTGTAAAGAATACAGGCGTCGCTCCAATATATTACGATACTTACCTTTCCATTAACGGTAATAAATCGACAGTATCACTCAAAACCTTAATGCCAAACCAAGAGAGTTTATTTGTTATTAATTATGATGGCGATGAAAAATTAATTATTTCTTGTGACAGACTATTAAGCGGGCAGGTTATTGATTTTAAAAAATCCTATTAAAATAATTATTGACTTCCAATTATTGATTTATAAATAGTAACCTCAGATATAAACAGCTTCATCGCTAATTTAAAAACCAAATTTAAAGATACAGAATTAAGGAATTTCACTTTTTATATCCGACGAGTTTATCATAATATGAAAAGTATTTTTCTAGGGTCAGTATTTGTGAACTCTTATCTTTCTGGTCGGATTAAAGAGGTTGTTCATTTCTTCAAATGTCTTGGCCCAAACTTCGAAGGTGGTTCACTTTCGCCCGTTGCTCTATCCTCAATTTAACCCGCTAAATGTTTAATATTACCGTTGTTTGAAAGTCTATCCGATTAAATTATTTAATGGGATGAACTTAAAGGTTATGATCTGATAAAAAAGGGATGCTTTGTGATATGAAGGAAGCTGTTATTTCATCAATGACAACTCTTTTAGACTAACTCAAAATAAAAAACACTTAGATGAAAGTAATGCGTCTATTAATAAGGGTGTCCGGGTTTCGCTGGTGCTGAAAGTGTTATCGGAAAACGTGGGTTGGTAACTTTAGGAACCTGGGGAGGTTTTTTAAGTTATGCATTTGATCATACGGTCATCAATCGTGAAGGCGAAGCTGATTTTGTCATTTAAGGAAATGCATCGGCCACTTTTTGAGCCTGGTGTGAATTAAAGGAAGTGCACCTACTCTAGAAGGAACAGTTAGATTATAAAGTCACTTACATTGAACCGGAAAACATTGAAGATGATGTGGCATGGGAGGATAATAAAGGAGAAGCTGGGTTTTTCTTAAAAAAATGCATTTCATAAACAAGCGTATTATCCAGAATAGATCACTGAGGATTCTTATACTGTTACTGGAGCTTTATTGTCAGATCGTAATCCTTCAATGATTCCCAGTGAAACATTTGAATACGGCTATGCTGATAATACACCTGGAGGGGATAAAATAAATATTACAGATGCGATTGATAAAGATGGTAACGCGGTTCTTTTAAGTTTGTATCGACTTTATAAAGATTCAGACAGGGATACAGACTAATATGGGTTGGCTTGGACTTGTCTACTGAAGTGGATGGTGTTGCTGACTTAAGTTTGTTGGACTAATTACTTTTTGATATCATAAAATCAAGCACCTCTGAATTTTTTAGAGGTGCTCTTTTTTGTTTAATTTATTCCAATTTTGAAAAGAATATTGATAGCGGTGATATTTGGCTTGTCTTATTTTATAGAGTTGCCTGTTTTTAATTTTTGTGAATGATTTTATTCGTTACAGGTTTAACCTGTCCCAAAAAGGAGGGGCTTATAGTAATGTTAACTTAAGATCAAACGTTGTGTGCATATGCAATTATAATAAAAACCCAATCACTTTTTTTAGTTTTGGATCTTAAAAAAGCATATGCTCTTTTCATTTGAGTTTTCACGGTATTTATTGATATTCCATTCAACTCGGCAATTTCAGCATAGGTTTGACCATGAACGACATAAGAAATAAAAATTTCTTTTCTACTATGTGGAAGTTGATTCAATAGCTCCCATATTATTTCATGTCTCTGGTGCTGATCTAAGGAATCTTGAACTTCGTCTTCCTGCTTATGCAACAAATCATCTAGCGATTGTTCCTTACTCGCTTTTTTAACGGCTATTAAACTTAGATTTTTAACTGCGCGAACAGCATAGGCTTGAAAGGATACTTTTAAAGAAATGGTTTCTCTTTTTTGCCAATATGAAATAAAAAAATCTTGCACTACATCTCTTGCGGCGTCTTTATCTTTTAATATGGTAAATGATACTAAACACAATAAAGTATAGTGCTCCTTGAATAAATATTCTGTTTCTGTAATAATGACCGTCGACTTTGCTTTCATAAGTAAATGGTAAACCGAGAGTTTAAAAATATTAGTTAGTGGCTATTTATACTGTATTAAATACAATAAAACGATAAAATATCAAACTAAATGGTCCATTAACAGATGGACTAGGTTGCGAAAACGGCTGAGGGTTTTCTGAAATTATAATGTTCGAAATCTTCCAAATGTGCCTTAAATTCAACAACAACTTGGAATATTTACTTTTCCCCATCTACGTCAACTCTATGGCCTGTTCTATGACAATCTTGGTAGTTTTATATTCTAGCCCAAAACCGTTACCAATCAATACTTTTCGAGCTGCATCATTTAAATTCTTAAAAAGTATTCCTAATTGAGCTGCTTAAAAACCTGGAAATCCTATTTTTTTAAAATTCCAAATTTTAATATGCGTTGCATCAAAAGCAATGGTTCAACTAATATCCGATTGATAGCCTTCCACGATACCTTTACAGTCCCTAAGTGCATCATCACCTTTTTTAAAAGCTGTGGTTTATTGCGCCCATTAGGAAGCGGCGAGGCTTTTTCAAAATTACATCCGGTAATGGGTGTTACGCTCTCAATTCTTGATGGGCATTACTACAAGTTTTGAGAGTTTAAAGTTTTTTATCCTTTTTTTTTTAAACTATCAAATCCAATGGCTATCCCTTTAGACGTAATGTCTGTTGCTTTATTTTTCTTTTTACAATGATGGTGGTTTCACATTTTTTACTATAGAACCAATATGTTTTCCACTATGGTTAATTCCTCGTTTTTTGCCCCAATGGGCGTATATGGGGGTGATTTTATAAGTATCGTTGAACCAGTATTGGTTGTTGAGATATTGATGTGGTTTTTTCGATTTACCATGAGTATTGATAAATAATTAACACTAAAATTAGCTAAATGTAATATTTTTTTAATATAAAAAATAGATTTGATGATGAGAAAAAAATGAAAAAAACTGTCACCCTAATCCATTGTTTTGATAACTACTTGATGAATAGGTTGGTTATGTTTTAATTATTGTCATAAATATTTAAAGTATAATGAGTGGTAATTCTTTTGTCTTGAGTAAACGATAATCTATAAAGTAATCATTAAATCTACTAACTATGAAAAATCAATTCTTAATTGCATTTTTATTTACCCCTTTATTTGTAGCGGCGCAAATGATAGGTGGTCCCGATCGTAAATCTGGAGAAGGCGAAGGTCCTTATGATCGACTAATTATTCGTGGCGCTACATTAATTGATGGTACGGGTGGTCCTCCAGCAGGGCCTGTGGACATAATTATTGAAAAAAATAAAATTGTTGATATCGTTTCCGTAGGGGTTCCAAAAATAGCGATAGATGAATCGAAACGGCCAAAATTAGGAGCTGGTAACACTAAGGAAATCGATGCCAATGGCAAATATGTTATGCCTGGTATTATTGATTTACATGTCCATACAGGTGGGGTTCCTAAAGCTCCTGAAGCAGAATACACATATAAACTGTGGCTTGCACATGGTATTACTACGGTTCGAGGTGTCCCAACAGGCGAACTGGAGTGGTCTTTAAATGAACGTACAAGAAGTGCTAAGAATCAGATTGTAGCACCAAGGATCATATCCTTTCATCGTCCAGGTAGTGGGAAAGAATGGGAGAGTCGTAAAATTCAAACGCCTGCGGATGCTAGAGAATGGGTTCAATATGCCAAGAAAAAAGGAGTGGATGGATTAAAGCTCGGTTCTTATCGTCCAGAAATTATGAAGGCTTTGCTTGATGAAGCAAATAGCTTAGGTATGGGCAGTACCGCGCATCTCGCTCAAAGTGGTGTAGCACAAATGAATGCTTTGGACGCAGCTAGGTTGGGGCTGACCAGTATGACTCATTTTTATGGACTGTTTGAGTCAATGTATGAAAACAACGATGTACAACCTTGGCCTATTGATATTAATTATGGAGATGAGCAACATCGTTTTGGACAGGTAGCAAGACAGTGGAACTTGGTGAAGCCTGGTGGTGCGAAATGGAATGCACTTGTTGATGAGTTTTTGGAAATGGATTTTTACATTAATCCAACAATGTCTATTTACTCTGCTGGGAGGGATGTAATGTCAGCACGTAATGCCGATTGGCATGCTAAATATACTTTGCCTTCCCAAATGGATTTTTTCATGCCAAGCCGCTTGAATCATGGTGCTTACTGGTTTGATTGGACTACGGAAGACGAAGTGGCTTGGAAAAAATACTATCAGGTTTGGATGCAGTTCTTAAACGAATATAAAAATAGAGGAGGTAAAGTAACCGTAGGCTCTGATTCAGGGTTTATTTATCAATTGTATGGCTTTGGAACTATATTAGAACTTGAAATGTTACAGGAGGCTGGTTTTCATCCTCTGGAAGTTATTCGAGCTGCGACGATGTATGGTGCAGAGGAGATATTCAAACCTTTGAAAAAGGAGATTGAATTTGGTGTAATTAGACCAGGCTTATTGGCCGATATTGTGATTCTTGATGAAAATCCTTTACAGAACATGAAAGTGCTTTACGGGACCGGAGCGGTAAGGCTTAACGATGAAACTGGAAAACCGGAAAGAGTAGGTGGCGTTGTACATACTATAAAGGACGGAATTGTTTATGATGCCAAAAAGTTATTACGCGATGTAGAGCTTATGGTCATCAAACAACAGGAAGAAAGAGCGAAAGAATAAATTTAATAAAATTAAGATGTTCTATCAGTCTTTGTGAGGGATTTCTTCTAGCAAAAACTTTAAGGGAAGCTTTTCTAAAATACTATTACCCGCTATTTCTCATAATAATATATACTTAAGTCTGATCGTAAGTATTTGATTGAAAGTATGTATGAAGCGCTAAAACGGGGTGTGAGATATGTGGTTCATTTCTTATAAAAAATGGGGGAAGAGCTGCCAATAGTGGTAACTCTTCCTTTATTTATAATTTGTACAAAATAGGCATAACTGAAAAGAAGGAGCCTTTTCAAGAAGCGAATTTCCATCCTTTGGAAGTGACTATAGGAGGAAACCATATTCCGCGATGCTAAACTGTTTTGGTTATATAGCCAAGCTATTGAGGGAGATGGAGGAGCATATATGTAATAAAGACGATGTAGTCCATATTGCTGAAACGAGGTGTATTGAATGCCATGTAGGATAAAATCAGTTCATAAAACTAGATTTGGAAGAGAATTTCAAAAAAAGTGTAAAAAATTGTCACCCTAATTTATTTTTTTATAACATACTAATATAAACACTATTTATGACATCAAAATCACGATTAAAATTAGCTATAGAAAGCATAATAGCTTGCGGTGAAATAACTCCAGAGTCACTGGTTTATTTGACAGAGGAAGAAAAAGACCTTGTTCAAACCCTTTTTAAGCAGGGTTTGATTCGGGAGTCTTTAAGTTTCATTGAAGATATTGATAGCGATCGAGATTGGAGTCTAGTAAAGGAGAAGTTAATAAAATCTGAAAAAAGGAGAACTCCATTTAGGCAATCCGTGATGCGCTATGCCGCTTTATTTTTAGGTCTTTTTGCATTGGGTTATGCAGTTCAATATAAAGACAGTTCCCGTGTTGATAGTCAGGTTGTTGATAGCAATGAAGTAAGGTTGTTATTAGGGGATGATAAAGTGAAATTCTTGAATAAGGATATAAATCAAAAAATCAGTACTGCTTCGGGTAATGTTATTGCGCAACAACAGGGAAATAGGATAAAGTACTTAAATAATTTTGAAATTGATGAACTTATCTTTCATGAAGTTGAGGTTCCCCATGGAAAAGTTTTTGACATAGAATTGTCAGATGGTACAATAGTCCATTTAAATTCGGGGACTAAAATGAGATATCCTGTTCGATTTTTACAAGGTCAAAAACGTGAAGTGTCTATACAGGGAGAAGCATATTTTGACGTTGCAAAAGATAAAGAACATCCTTTTATAGTCAATGCCGATGCTGTCGCTATTGAGGTATTGGGAACTAAATTTGATATTTCTACCTACAAAGAAGATCTCGAAATAAGGGCTGTGTTAGTTGAGGGTTCTATTAGCATGACTAATTCTTACTTCCCCGCCGATACGGTAATTCTAACACCTGGTACACAGGGCTCTTGGGACAAGGATAAACATCAAACAAAAGTGGAGCAGGTAGATGTGGAAATCTACACTGGCTGGATGAAAGGGGAGTTGGTTTTTAAAAATTCAACTTTCGAGAATATGACAAAAAAACTTGAGCGCAAATATAATGTGCAAATTGAAAATAATAATTTAGAACTATCTGAAAAAATTTTTAATGCAAGTTTTAGTGTAAATGTTGAGAGTATTGAGGATGTTCTAAAATACATCATGGAGGTATTTCCTTTTCAATATTAAATAACTAATAATCATATACTAATTCACTAAAAAGCGCTAACGGTTAAAAAGAATCGCCTATGATAAATGTTTTTACAAGATCTAAAAATTAAGAGTGAAAAATAGAGAAATACTTTAATATTTCCCAAGAATTTAACTGAGACTAAAAAATCGCATCGACAACCATCTAAATCAAAACAAAATTATGAAAAAAAATAGAAGTGGTAATTTACCATTTTGGACGTTTTCCAAAATAGACCTGAAAATAAAACTCACAATACTTTTTTTGATTGTTTCATTATTTGAAACCCAAGCAAACGCTTACTCTGACGGTGATAAGTTAGACTTAGATATAGAACAAGCAAGTTTAATAAAGATTTTTGAGGAAATTGAGTCAATTTCTGACTATAGGTTTTTGTTTGAAAGCCGGCAAATTGCCTATGAGAAAAAAATGACTTTAAAATTAAAGAATAAAGAGATTAAGGAGGTTCTTGACATAGTACTTTATGATACAGGTATAGAATACCAAGTCAAAGGACGTCAGGTCATCCTTGTTAAAAGTCTGAAAACATATTTATTTAAAGGACTTGAACCTATTAATGTGAAGGGTCTTGATAAAAAGGAGGAAATTCAGTCACAGGTTAAAGGAGTTGTTTCTGACTCTGAAGGGCAGCCTATGATTGGGGCAAATGTTATAGAAAAGGGGACGACAAACGGGACACAAACCGATTTTGATGGTAATTATGTCATTAATGTTCCGAGTGATGCCATTTTGGTTTTTTCGTATGTTGGATTTAAAGCGAAGGAAATTCCTGTTGCGAACCAAACCATTATCAATATCAAGCTTGAAGAAGATGCAGCGATGTTGGAAGAGGTTGTTGTAACCGCATTAGGTATTTCTAGAGAGAAAAAATCTTTGGGGTATGCTACGCAAGAAGTGAGTGGAGAAGATGTCAATAGAGTGCCTACGGATAATGTGGTAAATGCTCTTTCGGGAAAAGTATCTGGTGTGCAGATTAAGAATAATTCTAATTTAGGGGGCTCAAGTAATGTTATTATTAGAGGCAGTACCTCTTTAACAGGCGATAATCAAGCTTTATTTGTTGTTGATGGGGTGCCTATAAGTAACTCAAATTTTAATACATCAGACCAACAAAACGGCGGTGGTGGATTTGATTATGGCAATTTAGCTTCTGATATTAATCCTGAAGATATTGCGTCGATTAACGTTCTAAAAGGGGCTGCGGCCACTGCGTTATATGGATCTAGAGC